>NZ_JBFAHB010000006.1:0-212710 GCF_040653975.1 Kribbella sp. NPDC050820 | reverse complement strand
GCCTCCTTGTCGTGCAGGGCGTCGTACACCCAGACCTCGGTGTCGCCGAGGTCCTGCTCGACCCACTCGCCGACCAGCGCGCCGCGTGGGGCGACGCCCCGTTCAGCGCAATCGGCGCAGCGCCTGGTCGAGCCGCTCGACGCCCCGCACGATCTCGTCGGGCGATTCGGCCGCCACGTAGCTGAGCCGAAGGTGCCGCGTCGGTCCGCCCGGGAGGTGGAACGCACTTCCGGGACTGATCGCGACCGAATGCCGCAGGGCTTCGGCCGTGGCTTCGTCGTCTTGCACGCCGTCGGGCAGCGACGCCCAGACGTGGTAACCGCCGGGTCGAGCGGCGTGCACCGTCAGGTGTGGGCAACGCTCCGCCAGGCTTCGCGTCGTCGTCTCCCGGCGGTCCCGCAGCGCGGTCGCCAGCCGGCGCAGATGCGTCGCGTACGACGGCGCCGTCATCAACTCCAGCGCGGTCTCCTGCATCGGCCTGGGGACGAAGAAGCTGTTGACCACATGCGTGGCGCGCAGCCGATCGAACGCGACGCCACGCGCGGTCAGCGCCGAGATCCGCAAGCTCGGCGAGGCCGGTTTGGTCAGCGACCGGATGTGGACGACGTGACCGTCCGGATCATCGGCCGCCAACGGCTGCGGCAGGTCGGGAGCGTCACCGTGCACCAACCGACGCGTGAAGTCGTCCTCGATGACAAACGCGCCGGCAGCTCGTACGGCGTCCATCAGTTGCGCCCGCCGCCCGGGCGCGAGGACAGCGCCGGTCGGGTTCTGGAACAGCGGCTGGACCACCAGCACCCGCGCACCGGAACTCGCGAACACCTCCGCGAGCAACTCGACTCGGATACCGTCCGCATCGACCGGAACAGGGACACAACGCAGCCCGGCAGCACCCGCCGCGGCCAGCGTTCCCGGGTACGTCGGTGACTCGACGAGCACACTGTCACCCGGGTCGGTCAGAGCTCTGAGCGCCGTGACCAGCGCAGTCTGCCCACCCGAGCTGATCAGCACATCGTTCGCACCGAGCGGCCCGTCCCGGCCTGCGATGTCGGCGGCGAACCAGGCTCGTAGCTCGGGGATGCCCTCCGCCGGCGCGCGCGTCCAGGTCCCCGGCCGGCGTCCTGCCCGTGCCATCGCGTCGGCCAGCGCCTTGCTTGGCTGCAAGGACTCGTGTAGGTAACCGGTCGACAGGTCGATGACGTCGTCGCCCGGTGTCGCAAGCATGCGCAGCATCGCGGTGATCGGCGGTCGTTCACCGGTCAGCGCCTGCTCCTGCCACGACAGGTCAGCGGCGGTCTCTGATCGGCGCGGCACTCGGTCGCTGACGAAGACCCCCGCACCGGGCCGTGAGACCACGGTGCCCTCGGCCACCAGCACGGTCACCGCCCGCGAGAGGGTGATCGGGCTGATCCCCCACCGCTTCACCAGCAGCCGGCTCGAGGGCAGTCGATCACCGGGGCTCGAGGCGGCCGCCTGGGCTCGCAACCGTCCGACGACGACATCCAGACTGCTATCGTCGTTCATGACAGCACAGAATAGCGCTATCGCTCCTGGCCGAGAAGCGGTATCGACTCCCCGCGCCGGGACCGTCGCCGCGCTCCTCGGGGTGGCGTCGTTCTCGCTGAGCGCCCCGGCCACCGTCTGGGCCACTCAGGGCATGGGCCCGTGGACTGCGACCGGCGTCCGCGGACTGCTCGCCGGGGTGCTCGCGATAGCGCTCCTGGCCGGCCTGCGTGTTCCGTGGCCGCGCCGCGAGGATCTCCGGGGTCTGCTGGTCGTCACCGGCGGCTGCGTGATCGGCTTCCCGCTGCTGTCAGCGTTGGCATTGCAGACCGCGACGACCGCGCACACCGCGGTCGTCACCGGCCTCTTGCCGATAGCAACCGCTTCCGCGGCGGCCCTGCTGACCCGCCGCTCATTGTCCTGGCGGTTCTGGGCCGCCGCCGTGACCGGCGCCGCGGCCGTCCTGGTGTTCACCCTCACCCGGCACCACGGCGCCGTCTCGATCGCCGACCTGTACCTCGTCGCAGCGCTGGTTGCCTGCGCACTCGGGTACGCCGAGGGCGGTCGACTGGCCGCGCACCTGCCCGGCTGGCACGTCATCGCCTGGGCCGTGGTGCTCGCCCTGCCGGTCAGCCTCGCGATCACGCTGATCGCCGTACCTCGGGAACCGATCGACCTGAACCCGATCAGCATCGTGGGGCTGGCCTACATCGCCGGGATCTCGCAGCTCGGCGGCTTCGTGGTCTGGTACCGCGGGATGGGGATCATCGGCGTGGCCAAGGCCAGTCAGCTCCAGTTGGCCCAGCCGTTGCTGACTCTCGTGTGGTCCGTCCTCCTGATGGGCGAGCACCTGCCGGTGGCGGCTCCGATCACGGCTGTCGTCGTACTGCTGTGCATCGTGGTGACACAGCGATCGCGGTAGCTTCGGGTCATGGGAGCCGCGGGTGAGACGATCTCGATCGACCAGGCGCGGCGGATCGCGCTGACGGCGCAGGGCTTCGCCGAGCCGCGGCCCGGGCGCGTCGACGCGCGGCATCTCCGGCGAGTCATCGAGCGGATCGGCGTCCTGCAGGTCGACTCGGTGAACGTGGTGTGCCGCTCGCACTACCTGCCGCTGTTCGCCCGGCTCGGCTCGTACTCGCGGACCACGCTGGATCGGATGTGCTGGGGCGCGGACCGGGAGCTGTTCGAGTACTTCTGGGCGCACAAGGCAAGCCTGATCCCGCTGAGTAGCTACCCCTTGTTCCGTTGGCGAATGCGGGCTGCCGAGCGCCAGGACTGGGGTCCCGCCGCCGACCTGGATCCGGCGCTCACCGCGCCGTGGTCCGTCGTCACCGGCATGCGCAGGCTGACCGCCGAGCGACCCGGGTACGTCGACGACGTGCTGGCCGTGGTCACCGAACGCGGGCCGGTCACGGCCGGCGAGGCCAACCCGGACGGGGTACGGCGCAAGCGCACCGACCCGGACCCGGATCCGAGCACCGGGAAGATGTGGAACTGGCAGGACGCGAAGATCGCGATCGAGTACCTGTACTGCACGGGTCAGGTGACGATCGCCGGTCGGCGCAACTTCGAGCGGCTCTACGACCTGACCGAGCGGGTCCTGCCACCACAACCCGAGCTGAGCGCCGAGGAAGCGCGCCGGGACCTGGTCAGGATCTCGGCCCGGACGCTCGGGGTCGCCACTGCACGCGAGCTGTGCGGCCAGGGCGGCGGGCACTTTCCGTTGCCGAGAGCAACCGCCAACCAGGTCATCGGTGAGCTGGTCGACGCCGGCGAACTCGTCCCGGTTCGCGTGGCCGGCGTACCGCAGCAGAGCTATCTGTGGTCGGCGGCCGAGGATCGGCCGGTCCAGGCACGGGCGTTGCTGTCGCCGTTCGACACGCTGATCTGGAACCGCGACCGGACCCATCGGCTGTTCGACTTCTTCTACCGGATCAGCATTTACACGCCCGCGGCCCAGCGCATGCACGGCTACTACGTGCTGCCGTTCCTGCTCGGCGACCGGATCGTCGCGCGGGTGGATGTGAAAGCCGATCGCCGGAACTCGGCCCTCGTCGTCCCGACCGTGACCGCCGAGGACGGCGTACCCGGCATCGTGGAACCGCTCAAGGCCGAGCTCGACCTGATGGCCCGGTGGCTGGAGCTCGACCGTGTGCTGGTGACCGCGGACGGCAAGCTCGGCAGGGCCTTGTCCCGTGCATAGCGCCGCAGGTCCGGGGCACCGGGCCGGTAGTGCAGCCGATGTGAGCGGGAGACGAGATGAAGATCGGATACTTCCTGTCCAGTGAGGAGTACACCCCGGCCCAGCTGATCGAGCAGGCACGGCTGGCCGAGGAGGCCGGGTTCGACGCACTGTGGATCAGCGACCACTTCCACCCCTGGAACGACGAGCAGGGTGAGAGCGCGTTCGTCTGGTCGAGCATCGGGGCGATCTCCCAGGTCTGCGAGCTGCCGGTGACCACCGCGGTCACCTGCCCGACGGTGCGGATCCACCCGGCGGTCATCGCCCAGGCGGCCGCGACCAGCGCCGTCTTCCTGAACGGCCGGTTCACCCTCGGCGTCGGGACCGGCGAAGCACTCAACGAGCACGTCCTCGGCAGCGTCTGGCCGACGGTCGACGTCCGGCTGGAGATGCTCGAGGAGGCGGTCGAGATCATGCGGCGGCTGTGGACCGAGGACGGTTTCGTCAGCCACCACGGCAAGCACTACACCGTCGACACGGCCCGGATCTACACCCGGCCGGAGACGCCGCTGCCGATCTACATGTCCGGGTTCGGGCCGGAGGCAACCGACGTCGCGGCGCGAATCGCGGACGGGTACATCACCACGTCGCCGGATGCCGAGCTGCTGCAGCGGTTCCGGGACAACGGCGGTGGCGACAAGCCCGCGCAGGTCGGGTTCAAGGTCAGCTACGCGCCGACCGAGGAAGAGGGGATCGAGCAGGCGCACCGGATCTGGCGGAACTCGGGTCTGCCCGGTGAACTGTCGCAGGTGCTGCCGTCGCCGCGGCACTTCGAGCAAGCCAGTCAGCTGGTGACGAAGGAGTCGACCGCACAGTCGGTCGCCGCCGGGTCGAAGGTGGACACCCACGTGGACGCGTTCAAGCCCTATATCGAAGCCGGCTTCGACGAGATCTACGTGGCGAACATGGGCCCGCACTCGGTCGACATGATGAACCTCTACCGCACCGAGGTGCTCCCCGAGCTACGCCGGATCATGCGCTAGCAGGTTGACGGCGACCCGTAGGTCGTCGACGAACGACGCGAAGTCGCGGCGGTACTCCCTCGACCGGACCACCGCTGAGGGATGCACCGTCGCGACCGCGGACCGGCCGTCCGGCAGTTCCTGCGGCAGACCGCGTTGTTCCGTGACTTTGAACCCGGTTCCGAAGACTGCGCGGGCCGCGACCGCGCCGAGAACAACGACCAGCGTGGGCTTCACCACTTCCAGCTCGCGCTCCAGCCACGGATGGCAGGCGGAGATGTGACCGGCGCCCGGCGTCTTGTGGATCCGGCGCTTGCCCTGCCGCTCGAACCGGAAGTGCTTGACCGCGTTGGTGAGGAACACCGCCGAGCGATCGATCCCCGCCTCCGCCAACGCCTTGTCCAGCAGGCGTCCGGCCGGTCCGACGAAGACATGGCCTTCCTTGTCCTCCACGTCACCAGGCTGTTCACCGATCAACATCATCCGCGCCCGCGCCGGACCTTCTCCCGGTACGACGCGCTCGGCGTCCTCGAACAGGTCGCAGCCACGGCACTCGGGCAACGTCGCGGTGAGCTTGCGCAGACCACCGTCACGCGGGACCCAGTGCGACGCGCCAGTGAACTTCGTCACGGCCCGCCGGTGCCCAGTTCAAACACCTGTAACACCTCGGGGGTTGAAAGCAACGGCTGAGTTTGATCTGGTGGAGCCAAGTGGTTCAGCCTTGACGCCACTCCTGCAGGACGACACACGACGAGGTCCCTCACCGTGACGATCGCACCTGTAACACCTGCCGATTCAAAGCTGCTCATCGCAGAAACCACCCACGACCTGCTGATCGAGGCCGACAGCACCCCTGACCCACGCCACCAGGAACTGCTCGACGAAGTGGTCCTGCTGAACGCGCCGGTGGCCCGGTCGATCGCCTCGCGCTACCGCAGCAAGGGCGTCGACCCCGACGACCTCGAGCAGGTCGCGTACCTCGGCCTGGTGAAGGCCGCGAACGGCTACCGGCTCGACGCGTCCACAGCCTTTCTCTCGTACGCCGTACCGACGATCCGGGGCGAGCTGAAGCGGTACTTTCGCGACTGCGCCTGGACCGTCCGGCCGCCGCGCCGGGTTCAGGAGATGCAGGGCTCGATCGCGGCGGCCGAACCCGAGCTGACCCAACGCCTCGGGCACCTCCCGACGGACAAGGAGACCGCCGAGGCGCTCGGCACCGACGCCGGCGAAGTGGTCGAGGCCGCGTCGGTCCGCGGCTGCTTCACCACCCTGTCCCTCGACGCGCCCGGCACCGTCGACGGCGGCACCAGCCTGCTCGACACGGTCGCAGACTCCGAGGACGGCTACGAACTGGTCGAGAACGTCCACACCCTGACGCCGGCCGTCGCCTCGCTCGGCGACCGCGACAAGCGCATCCTCGAGCTCCGGTTCCGCAACGGCCTCACGCAGGAGGAGATCGGCAACGAGCTCGGCGTCAGCCAGATGCAGGTCTCCCGGTTGCTCCGCGGCATCCTGGACCGCTTGCGCACCGACCTTTCGGCGACGGTCACCAAGTAGCGCCGGTCAGGAGGTCCAGCGCCACTCGCGGACCTCCGGCAGATCCTCGCCGTACCGGGTGACGTGGGCGCGATGCCGCACGCGCTGGTCGGCGAAATGCTGCCGGGTCGCCACCGCGCGGGTCCCGAGCGACGGGACCCGGTCGATCACGTCCATCGCCAGGTGGTACCGGTCGAGGTTGTTCAGCACCACCATGTCGAACGGCGTGGTCGTCGTACCCTCCTCGATGTAGCCGCGGACGTGCAGGTTGTGGTGCCCGTGCCGCCGGTAGGTCAGCCGGTGGATCAGCCACGGATAGCCGTGGTACGCGAAGATCACCGGCTTGTCGGTGGTGAACAACGCGTCGAACTCGGCGTCCGGCAGCCCGTGCGGATGCTCCATCGGGTCCTGCAGCCGCATCAGGTCGACGACGTTGACCACCCGGATCCGCAGCCCGGGCACGTGCTGCCGCAGCAGGTCGACCGCGGCCATCGTCTCCAGCGTCGGTACGTCGCCCGCGCAAGCCATCACCACATCCGGGTCACCTTCGTCGTTGCTTGCGAAGTCCCAGACGCCGATCCCGCGCGCGCAGTGCAGGGCGGCCGACTCCCAATCCAGCCAGCTCGGCTGCGGTTGCTTGCCTGCGACAACGACATTCACGTAGTTCCGGGTCCGCAGGCAGTGGTCCATCGTGGACAGCAGCGTGTTCGCATCCGGCGGCAGGTAGACCCGGACCACCTCGGCCTTCTTGTTCACCACGTGGTCGATGAACCCGGGATCCTGGTGCGAGAACCCGTTGTGGTCCTGCCGCCAGACGTGCGAGGTGAGCAGGTAGTTCAGCGACGGCACCGGCCGCCGCCAGTCGAGCCGGTTGATCGTCTTCAGCCACTTCGCGTGCTGGTTGACCATCGAGTCGACGATGTGCACGAAAGCCTCGTACGACGAGAACAGCCCGTGCCGCCCGGTGAGCAGGTACCCCTCCAACCAACCCTGGCAGGTGTGCTCGCTGAGAATCTCGAACACTCGCCCGTCCGGCGCGAGATGCTCGTCGGTGTCCCGCCGTTCCGCCAGCCACGCCTTGTCCGTGGCCTCGTAGACCGCGTTCAGCCGGTTCGACTCGGTCTCGTCCGGGCCGAACAACCGGAGATTGTCCGGATTCAGCCGGAACGCGTCCCTGAGGTAGGCACCGAACACCTTCGTGGGCTCGCCGTCCTCCGCACCCGGCCGCTTGACGGGTACGGCGTACTCCTCGACCGGCGGCAGTTCGAGGTCACGGCTCTGCTCGTTGCCCTTCGACCCCATCCGGAGGTCCGGGCCGGGCGCGAGGTCCCGCAACAGTTCGACCGGCCGGCCCTCCTCGTCGAACAGCTCCTCGGGCCGGTAGCTGCGCAGCCAGGACTCCAGCTGCCGCAGGTGTTCCTCGTTCGTCCGTACGCCGGACAGCGGCACCTGATGCGATCGCCAGGTGTCCTCCACCGGCTGGTCGTCGACCGTGTGCGGTCCCGTCCAGCCCTTCGGCGTCTTGAGCACGATCATCGGCCAGGCGGGACGTGCCGGGCGCTCGGACGCCGTACGCGCCTCCAGCTGGATCTCGTCGATCCGGTCCAGGCAGTAGTCCAGTGCGGCGGCCAGCGCCTGGTGCACCGTCGCAGGGTCCGAACCATCGACGAAGTAGGGCTCGTGGCCGTAGCCCTGCAGCAGCGCGGTCAGCTCCTCGTCGCCGATCCGGGCCAGCAGCGCCGGGTTCGCGATCTTGTAGCCGTTCAGGTGCAGGATCGGGAGTACGGCGCCGTCGCGCACCGGGTCGAGGAACTTGTTCGAGTGCCACGAGGTCGCGAGCGGCCCGGTCTCGGCTTCGCCGTCCCCGACGACACAGGCGACGACGAGCTCCGGTTTGTCGGCGGCGGCGCCGTACGCGTGGCTCAGCGAGTAGCCGAGCTCACCGCCCTCGTTGATCGACCCGGGCACGTCGGCCGCCACGTGGCTGGGGATGCCGCCGGGGAACGAGAACTGCCTGAACAACCGCGTCATCCCGAGCTCGTCCTGCCTGGTGTTCGGGTACGCCGCCGTCCAGCTGCCCTCGAGCCAGGTGTTGGCCACGATCGCCGGGCCGCCGTGACCCGGCCCGATCACGTACATCAGCTCGCGTTCGCGAAGCCGGATCACCCGGTTGAGGTGTGCGTAGATCAGGTTCAGCCCAGGCGTCGTACCCCAGTGCCCGAGCAGCCGGGGCTTGATGTGCTCGGCCCGCAACGGCTCCTTGAGCAACGCGTTGTCGAGCAGGTAGATCTGCCCGACCGACAGGTAGTTGGCCGCTCGCCAGTACGCGTCGATGCCTTGCAACTCCTCGTCGCTCAGCGGGGTGGCGTCGATGTGTTGCACGAATTCCTCCGGGTCAGGGCGTGAGCAGGACCTTCACCGCGCCGTCGCGCTTCTGCTGGAACATGTCGTACGCCGCCGGTCCGTCCGACAACGGCAGGTGATGGGTGGCGAAACCGTCCACCCGCAAGGGGTCCTCGTCGCCGAGCAGCTCGAGGATCTGGTCCGACCACCGATGCACGTTGGCCTGGCCCATCCGGAGCTGGATCTGCTTGTCGAAGATGGTCAGCATCGGCAGTGGGTCGGCCATCCCGCCGTACACGCCGATCAGCGAGATCGTCCCGCCCCGCCGGACGATGTCGACGGCGAGGTACAGCGCCGCCGGCCGGTCCACGCCGACGGTCTGCATCACCTTGCGCTGCAGGGCGTCCGGAAGGTAGCCGGCCAGCTGCTGGCTGACCTTCGCCACCGGGGAGCCGTGGGCCTCCATGCCGACGGCATCGATCACCGAGTCGGGGCCGCGTCCTTCGGTGCGGTCCTTAATCCGGTCCGCGACCTTGCCGTCGTACCGGAGCACCTCGACGCCGTACTCCTCGGCGCGCGCCAGCCGCTCGGGAACCAGATCGACGCCGATCACGCGATACCTGCGGTGGAGTGCGATCCGGCAGGCCATGTCCCCGATCGGGCCGAGGCCCAGGACGACGAGCGTCCCGCCGGCCGGGATCGCGGCGTACTCGACCGCCTGCCACGCCGTCGGGAGTACGTCGGACAAGTAGACGAACCGCTCGTCCGGCGGCCCGTGCGGCACCTTGATCGGACCGTACTGGGCCTGCGGGACGCGCAGGTACTCCGCTTGTCCGCCAGGCACCTGCCCGTAGAGCTTGGTGTAACCGAACAGCGCGGCGCCCATGCCGTGCTCACGGACCTGGGTCGTCTCGCACTGGGTCTGCAGGTCGCGGCTGCACATGAAACAGGTCCCGCACGCGATCTGGAACGGGACGACGACGCGGTCGCCGGGTTTCAGGTTGGTGACCTCGGGCCCGGTCTCCTCGACGATGCCCATCGCCTCGTGGCCGAGGATGTCACCCGGGTCCAGGAACGGGCCCATCACCTCGTACAGGTGCAGGTCGGACCCGCAGATCCCGGTTGTCGTCACCTTGATGACGGCATCGGTCGGTTCCAGGATCCGCGGGTCCGGCACATCGGTGAACTCGACGGAGCGCTTGCCCTGCCAGGTGAGAGCCTTCACTAGCGGCCCACTGCCTTCTCGAGCTGGGCCTTGCTCATCTTGGAGCGGCCCTTGATGTTCTTCTGCTTGGCCTCGTTGTAGAGCTGTTCCTTGGTGCGGCCCTGCGATCCGCTGTGCGACCGCAGCCCGCCGCGACGACCCGAGGAGATGTCCTGGGTGGAGCTGCGGCTCTTCTCCTTGGCCTCGCCTGCCCTCGCGCGCTCCTTGTTCACGGTGCGCGCCGCGATCTCCTCCGCGGTGTCCTCGCTCCGGCCGCGCTTCTTCAGCCCCGCCTTGATGTGCTCGTACTGCCGCTCACGCTTCCGGTTCGATCCTGCCGGCATCGTCTGCTCCTTTCACGCCGCCCGCCCGGTACCCGATGCCGCCACCGGACAATCAGCTCGGCGGGGCCGGCACCGGGTTCGCGGCCAGCGCCTTCGCGACCGCCACCAGGTTGCTCACCATCGCCCGCCCGGTCTTCGCCGACCACTCGTGCCCCTCGTCGGTCTCGGAGTAGCTCGGACCCGGCCCGGGTCCCTTGTTCCAGTACGTCCAGGCCTGGCCGGGAATCGTGTAGCCGATGTCCACCAGCCCGCCGCTGATCTCGGAGATCACGTGGTGCGCGCCGTCCTCGTTGCCGGTGACGATGACCCCGGCGACCCGGTTGTACGCGACCGGCCGGTTCTCGTCGTCGGTCTCGCTCAGCATCGCGTCCATCCGCTCGAGCATCCGCTGCGCGATCGACGACGGCCGCCCGACCCAGGTCGGCGTGGCGACGATCAGGATGTCGCTGTCCAGCAGCTGCTGGTGGATGCCATTCGTCCCCGGTCCCCTCGTCGCTGCTCACGCCGGGCTTGATGTTCAGGTCGGCCAGCCGGACCCGGTCGACGTCGACCTTCTCCTGCTGAAGCGCGTCGACCACCACATCTGCCAGCTGGTCGGTGTTCGACTCACTCGGTGACGCCTTCAGAGTGCAGTTCAGGACCAAGGCCCGCATCGCGGCTCCTCCCGTTGGAATAGGCCCGGCCGGTGCCCCCTGGGATGCCGTCTATTCGTTCCTGGTGAGCAGCCGTGCCACCGAGCGCTCCAGGGCCTCGCGGGTGTCCTCGTCGTTCAGGTCGTCACCGTGCCGGCCGACCGCCGTCGCGATCGTCCGCCCTTCCTCGTACTGCGTGACGACCCGGGGATCGACGTACGACGCCCTCGCGACGGCCGGCGTGTTGCCGAGGTGGTCGGCGACTTCGGCGAGCATGTCCTTGACCGCGGCGTTCAGAGCCTTCTTGGTGGTCGGTGGGTCGGCCTGAGCGAGGTTCACGGCGGCATGTACGGTCGCGGTCCAGGTGCGCAGGTCCTTCACGGTGAAGTCGTCGCCGACCAGTTCCTGGAAGCGCTCGTTGATCATGGTCGCGTCGATCCCGTGGTACCCGTCCCCGTCCCGGTAGACCAGCAGTTCCGGCTCGCCGTGCCGGGCGCGTTTGAGCGAGGAGACCGCGTCGGCCAGGTGGTCGTCGTCGAGCTCGATCGCCCGGTCCACACCACCTTTGGCGACGAAGTCGAACACCACCTTGCCCTTGCGGACGCGGACGTCGTCGCGCAGCAGGGTCGCCGCGCCGCGACTGCCGTGCTCCTCGGCGTACTCGGAGTTGCCGGTCCGGAAGACGCCGTAGTCGAGCATCCGCAGTGCGACCGCGAGCACCCTTTCGCGGTCGATCCCCTTGCGGCACAGGTCGCGGTCCACCGCCTCGCGGAACTCGGGCAGCTTGCGGGCGAGGCGCCGTACCCGGTCGTGCTTGCCGGCGTCCTGGGTCGTCCGCCAGTCGTCGTGGTACAGGTACTGCCGCCGGCCGGCGTCGTCGGTGCCGGTGGCCTGCAGGTGACCGTTCGGGTACGGGCAGATCCAGACGTCCTTCCAGGCCGGCGGGATGGCCAGCGACCGGATCCGCTCCAGCGTCTCCTGGTCGGTGACCCGCTTGCCGTCCGGATCGAGGTAGCTAAAACCACGGCCGTGGCCCCGCCTGGTCAGGCCGGGGCCGTCCGGATCGCTGCGTCGTAACCGCATATTGTCCGATACCCGCGCGGCATGCATGGATCCTCGGGCTCCCGGGCACCCGGACGGCAAGGGAAAGCCCGAAGCCCGTGAAGGAGAGACCGATGGGTATCGGAGACAAGGTCAAGAACGCCGCCAAGGAAGCCAAGGGCAAGGTCAAGAAGGAGACCGGCGAGGCGACCGACAACCGCGATCTGCAGGCGAAGGGCGACACCGAGCAGTCCGTGGCCGCGCTGAAGCAGGCAGGCGAGAAGGCGAAGGATTCCTTCAAGAAGTAGTCGCCACCACAGCAGCCACTCCGGCGCACAATCCCCCGCGCGCCGGGGTGGTTCTACGGACGGCGCAGTTCCGGTAGCGTCGGTGGCGTGGACTTCGAAGAGGCAGCCGACGCCCTGTACGCGGCTCCGGCTGCCGACTTCATTGCTACCCGCAACGAGCTCGCCAAGCAGCTGAAGGCCGACGGCGACCAGCTCGGATCGACCCGGTTGAAGGCGATGCGGAAGCCGACCGTCGCCGCCTGGGTGACGAACCTGGCCGCCCGCGAGCTGCCCGACGAGCTGGACGACCTGCTGGCCCTCGGGGACGAGTTCCGCGAGGCGACCGCGGACCTGGACGGCGAGCGCCTGCGCGAGCTGACTCCGAAGCGGCACAAACTGCTCGACAAGCTGGCCAAGGACGCCACCAAACTGTCCGAGAAACAAGGGCAGAAGGTCAGCGCGGATGTCGGCCAGAAGTTGCGCGAGACCCTCGATGCGGCGCTGGTGGATCCGGCTGCGGGCGACGCGGTACGGGAAGGACGGCTGAGCAGCGCCTTGCGGCACGTCGGGTTCGGCGTCGTCGACGAGAGCGGCGAGCCGACCAACGTCACGCCTCTCACCGACGAACGCCGGCAGCGGGCCCGCGACCGGCGCAAGGCCGAGACAGCGGCCGAGGAAGAGGAATCGGCTGCCGCCCGCCGCAAGCGGGAGCAGGCCGAGCGCGCGGAAGAGGAACGCGAGGCCAAGGAGAAGGCGAAGGCCAAGCAGGCGCTGGAGGACGCCGTCGCCGCCGCCCAGGAGGCCGAGGCGAAGGTCGAGGACCTGGACAACCAGCTCGACGAGGCCCGTCAGGCGCTGGCCGACGCCCAAGAGCTGGTACGGCGGGTCGGCACCGAGCTCGACGAAGCCCGCCGGGCCGCCCGGGACGCGCAGAAGGAGAGCCGGGAGGCGCGGAAGCGGTACAACCGCCTCTGAGCTGGGTACCGGGCCGGGCGATCTCGGAGAGGAGCGCGCCATGGCACGGTCGATCTGGAGCGGATACATCAACTTCGGGCTGGTCTCGGTACCGGTCGGGCTGTACAGCGCGACCCAGGAGCACGAGGTCGACTTCCACCAGTTCCAGGAGGGCACGTCGGACCGGATCCGGTACAAGCGGGTGAACGAACGCACCGGCCGCGAGGTGGACTACGACAAGATCGTGAAGGGGCACGACGTCGGCGGCGGCGAGCACGTCATCGTCGAGCGCGAGGAGCTCGAGGACATCGCCCCGGGCAAGTCCCGCTCACTGGAGATCTCCACCTTCGTCGACCTGGACGAGATCGACCCGATCTACTTCCAGAAGAGCTACTACCTGGGCCCGTCCGACAAGGAGAACAAGTCGTCGTACGCGCTGCTGCGGGACGCGCTGAAGAAGACCAACCGAGCCGGGATCGCGAAGTTCGTGATGCGCGGCAAGGAGTACCTGGCCACGATCCGGGCCCAGGGCAAGGTCCTGGTGCTGGAGACGATGTACTTCGGCGACGAGATCCGCGACCCGGCCAAGGAGCTCGGCGACCTGCCGGCCAAGTCCAGCGCCGGCAAGCAGCTGACCATGGCCGCCGACCTGATCGAGGCGATGAGCGGCGAGTGGAAGCCGAGCGCCTACAAGGACACCTACACCGAACGGGTGAAGAAGCTGGTCGCCGACAAGCGCAAGGGCAAGGAGATCGTCTTCAACGAGGAGGAGCCGGAGGCCACCTCGTCGACCGATCTGGTCTCCGCGCTGCGCGCCAGCGTCGAGGAGGCCCGCAGCCGCCGTGCCTCCGGAGGCGCCAAGAAGGCGACCGCCAAGAAGTCGGCGCCCAGGAAGAAGGCACCGGCCAAGAAGGCCGGCGCTCGGAAGAAGTCCACCGCCAAGAAGGCGTCCAGCCGTAAGAAAGCTGCCTGACCGCACACCTTTCTTCGCTATAGTCGCCGGTCGTGCAGGTGACTTTTCCGGACGGCAGCAGTACCGAGCTCCAGGTCCATCGCACCGCGGCCGCCGACCCGCTGGTCGTGCTCTGCCTGCCCGCGATGGGTGTCCGGGCCAAGTACTACGAGAAGCTCGCCCACACGCTCACCGAGCAGGGGTGCCACGCCGTACTCGCCGACCACCGCGGCACCGGCCGCAGCTCGGTCCGCCCGTCCCGGAGCGTCTCCTTCGGGTACGCCGATGTGCTCGAGCTGGAGCTGCCGGCCATCGTGGAGGCCGTCTGCCGGGAGTTCGGGACCCAGCGGATCGCCGTGGTCGGGCACAGCCTGGGCGGGCAGCTCGGAGTGCTGTTCTCCGCGGTGTCGGACCGGATCAGCCACATCGTGCTGGTCGCGAGCGGCTCGGCCTGGTGGGCCAAGGTGCCGGGGATCCGCTCGCTGGCCCGGTTCGCGGGGCTCCAGCTGGTGCTTGCGACGACCTTGCTCTGCGGGTACCTGCCGGGCTGGTTCCCCTTCGCCGGCAAGGAGGCGAAGCAGCTCGTCCTCGACTGGGGTCACGAGGCGCTGACCGGCCGGTACAAGGTCGCGGGCAGCCAGGTCGACTACGAGGCGGCGCTGGCCCGGTCGTCGGTACCTGCCCTGTTCATCAACTTCCCCGGCGACAACTACGCGCCGGCGGCCTGTGCGTCGTACCTCGCGAGCAAGCTCCGGTCGGCTCACGTGACCGTGCGGAGCCTGTCGGCCGAGCAGCTCGGGATCACCCGCAGCGACCACTTCCGCTGGGCCGCCCACCCCCAGACCCTCGTCCGCGACACAGTCAAGTGGATCCGCACTCATGCCCGCTGAGCTCCTGCTCGGCGGCATCGTTCTGCTCGGCGCCTCGGTCCAACGGCTGACCGGGATGGGCTTCGCGCTGGTCGCCGTACCTGCGCTGGTCCTGCTGCTCGGGCCGGGTGACGGCGTCGCGCTGGCGAACTGCGCCGCGGGGCTCATCTGCCTGGCCGGACTGACGAGCGGCTGGCACATGGTGCGCCTGCGGGCGATGGTCCCGCTGATCCTCGCGTCCGGGTGCACGGTCCCACTCGGCACCTGGTTCTCGAACCACCTGCCGGAACCGGCCCTGCTGATCACGATGGGCGCTCTGGTGACGGCCGCCGTACTCGTGATCATGCGCGGCGTCCGGGTGCCGTCACTCAGCGGACTCAAGGGGGCCCTCGGCGCGGGCGCGGCCGGCGGCTTCATGAACGCGTCGGCCGGACTCGGCGGTCCGCCGGTCTCGTTGTACGCCGTGAACGCGGGCTGGACGATCCGCGAGTTCGTCCCGAACGCCTTGTTCTACGGCGTCGTGGTGAACCTCTTCTCGGTCGTGACGAACGGCGTCCCCCGGCTCGACGGCGGAACGTGGATCGCGGCAGCCGCCGGCCTCACCGGCGGCGCGATCATCGGCAAGGCCCTGTCCGGCCGGGTCCCCGAGGACCGCGCCCGCCTCCTGGTTCTCCTCCTCGCCCTGCTCGGCGGCATCACCACGCTGGTCAAGGGCGCGCTAGGCGTCTGACGAGTTCGTCACGTACGACGGCGGCCGCGCTGCGTGGGCCCGCGTCCGAGCGGGTGACGAGGTACAGGGTGTTCAGCGGTGGCAGCTCGGGATCGGCCAGGAGGACGAGGTCGCCGGAGGCCAGGGGCTCGGCGCAGAGGTAGGTGGGGAGGACGCTCGCGCCTGCGCCGGCGCGGACGGCGGCCAGGGCGCCGCGGAGGTCTGGTACGACGAGATCCGCCGTACGGGTCAGGCGGGTGTTGAAGACGCTGCGCCAGTACCGGCGGATGATCGGGGCCTCCTCGGCGTACGCGACGAGGGGGATCTTGTGGAGTGGTTCGGGTGACGTGATCGGGGTGCCGGTGGACCAGCGGGGCGCGGCGACGAGGGCGAAAACCTCGTCGTAGAAGGGCGTCACGCGTAGGCCCGGCCGGCGGGGGCGGACCGAGCTGATCACCAGGTCGAGGCTGCGGTTGAGCAGGCGGTCGAGCAGATCGTCCGGCATCCCGAACGTCGTGCGCACCTGCAGACCGTCCGCGAGCCGGTCAGCGAGCGCAGGCAGGACCTGGTGACACAGGAAATCAGCCGGCCCACCGAGGTGGACCGTCGCCGCGACCGGCACCTCGAGCTCGTCCCGCACCAGCCCTTGCAGCGCGTCGATCGGCTCGGCGATCCGGCGCGCCAGCTCGTCGCCCGCGCTGGTCGGCCGGACACCGCGAGGCAGCCGCTCGAAGAGCGGGCGGTCCAGCGCGACCTCGAGTGACTTGAGCTGCGCGGTCACAGTCGGCTGCGACAGGCCGAGCATCTCCGCACCCGCGGTGATCGACCCGGCCCGGTGCACGGCCAGAAACGTCCTGAGCAGGTCAAGCGATGGAGCCATATCAGGAATCCTATGGCTTGCCACCCGGATTCCTATTGGTTTCCGATAGCAGGACCACCCCATCATGGACGGCATGACTCGCGTACTCATTGCTCTCACCAGTCACTCCGAGCTCGGCGACACCGGCCGCAGCACCGGCTTCTACGTGTCCGAGGCGGCCGAGCCGTGGGCGGTGTTCACCGACTCCGGGTTCGACGTCGACCTGGTCTCGGTGGCCGGTGGACGTCCGCCGCTCGACGGGCTGAACGAGGACGACCCGATCCAGCAGAAGTTCCTGGCCGCCGTCGACCTCGACCACACCCCGACCGCGTCCGCGCTCGACGCCTCGTCGTACGACGCGATCCTGTTCGCCGGCGGTCACGGCACGATGTGGGACTTCCCGAACGACGAGGCGCTTGCCTCCCTCGCGGCAGCCATCTACGAGCGCGGTGGCGTGGTCGCAGCCGTCTGCCACGGCCCGTCCGCGCTGGTGAACCTGAAGCTGTCGGACGGTTCCTACCTCGTCGACGGCAAGAACGTCACCGGCTTCACGAACGCCGAGGAGGAGGCGGTCGGCCTGACCGACGTCGTCCCGTTCCTGCTGGCCGACACCCTGACCGCGCGCGGCGCGATCCACCATCCGGCCGCGAACTTCACATCGCAGACGATCACCGACGGTCGCCTGGTCACCGGCCAGAACCCGCAGTCCGCCGAGTCGACGGCCCGCGCGGTGGTGGACGTCATTCGCCAGGCGTAGGAAGCAAGTACGTGCTCGGGTTGGCGGGGGCGCCGGCGTCGATCCAGCGGTGGAAGCCGTCGGGGTTGCGGCGCTCGAACTCGTCGAGGCAGATCCGCCGTACCTCGGCCACTGCCTGGCGGTCGCGCGGCCCGGCGCCCTGAGCGAGCGTGGTGGCGGTCTCGGTCCAGACGCCGCAGAGCTCCTCGATGCTGAGCGGGCACTGCAGGGCGGCGATGAGCCGCTCGTCCTCCTGCAACTGCTCCTCCGCCACCCGCGCGACCTTCCGCTGCCGCCGCGAGGCACGCGCCGGGCGCTCCCGGCGCTCCGGTGTCACGAGCTCGATCGCGATGAACAGCCCGGCGACGACCAGCGCCACCGCGAGCCCGACCGCACCCCACGCCAGCAGCCGCACCAGCCCGGGCAGGCACAGCACCCCGGCAGCCGCAGCCGCCGCGACCATCACTGCAGATTGGTACGGCGCGTCGTCCGCGACATGACGAATCACCGCCGCCAACGGCCACACGAGCGCGAACACGATGACCAGCAGAATCGAGGCGGCCAGCGGGCCGAGCAACAACACCCCGGCGAGCACGCCAGTAGTCCCGACTCCGAGACCACCTGCGATCACGATCCGCCGCAGCAGCGGCGACCGCATCACCGGACCTCACCCAAGACACACCTCACGCGAACCCGCCCCACACCACAGACCTACCCCCAGAACGAACGGCTGCCCGTCACCGTTCCCACCCGAGGGCGTGGCCAATCAGGCGCCGGTCTCCGAATGCGGTGCGTGCACGGGTTTCGACTGTGCCGACCGGCGCTGGCGCAGGTAGATCGACCCACCGACGATCGCGGCCACCGCGAGGAACTCGCTCTGCCAGTTCTGGAACGACTCGTACCAGAACTGCGACGTCTGCAGGTAGTCCCAGGTCGTCACCGACTCGCCACCGTGCAGCCCCTGCTCCTCGCTGTACGCCGCCGCACCCGTCACCGCGTGCAGCCAGAACGACAGCAGGAACACCAGCCCGAAGGCGATCGCCAGCGAGTTCTCGTACAACCACAGCAACGCCCCGGACCCGTGCCGAACCGGCCACGGCGCGTCCCGGTCGGTCCGGTGCTTCCGCGGATCCTCGTCCTGCGGGGCGGCCTCGTCGATCGGCCGGGACTCCGCCGACCCCTTCTGCACCAGGTACGCCGTCAGCAGCACGTACATGCCCATCTGCAGGAACTCGGACTCCCAGTTCTCGAACACCGCCTCACCGAAGGACGACGAGACGACGTACTGACCGAGGCTCTGCGACGGCTGCCCGTGATCGGCCAGCTCGGCGTTCTCGTGCGCGTGCCCGGTGAGCAGCAGTCCCACCAGGAACAGCAGGAAGAGCACGAGGTTGACCGTGAGCAGCGCCCGCAGTCGGATCCATCGCATGCCGCCCCGGTACCCCTTCTCAACCGGTTCAGGCTCAACCGGTTCAGGCAGCGGCGGGCGCCGGCTCCTCGTGGTCGAGCGGGTGCGCGATCTCGTCCGACGGCATCCGGCCGAAGTACACGACCAGGACGGACACCAGCGCCGGCCCGATCCCGGCGACCAGGAACACGGCCGTCAGCCCCAGTACGGCGCCCGCCGGACCGGCCAGCGCCATCGACACGGGCATCAGCAGCAGCGAGACGAAGAAGTCCAGGCTGGCGATCCGCCCACGCAGGTGGTCCGGCACCCGCCGCTGCAGCAGCGTTCCCCAGATCACCATCGCCGCTGAGCTGGTCAGGCCAACGACGGCCGCCCCGGCCATCATGATCCACAGATCGCGGGCGAATCCGAGCGCCGCGAACGGCAGCGACCCGACACCCCACAGCAGCGTCATCACGGTCAGGTACCGCCGCGGCAGCTTCCGCGACGAGATCAGCAACGCCCCGGCCGCCCCACCGATCCCGAACGCGGCCAGCACCAGGCCGAAGTCACTCGGCCCACCACCGAGCTGGTCCCGTACGGCGAACGGCAGCAGCACCTCGAGCGGTCCGAGGATCAGCAGCACGAACACCGTGCCGAACAGCAGCGACGCGAGCAGCCAGCGGGTCCGCCGTACGTAACGCCAGCCTTCCCGCAGGTCGCCGAGAATCGTCCGCGCTTCCGGCGGCTCCGCGGTCTCGTCGACGTCACCCGGCTCGACCGGCTCGAACCCGCTGGACGGGATCCGCATCGCGAGCACGCATCCGGCGGAGAAGAAGTAGGTCAGCGCGGTGACCAGGATCGCGACCCCAGGTGACAGCGCCGCGATCGCCAGACCACCCAGCGCCGGCCCGGTCGCCTGCTGGGCCAGCGGCCGCAGCGTGCCCTCCAGCCCGTTCGCCGCGAGCAACTCCTCGGCCGGCAGCAGCCTCGGCACCAACGCCGTGTACGCCGGAATCAGGAAGGCCTCACCGGCTCCGATCAGCACCGCAGCAGCGGCCAGGTGCCAGATCTCCAGCGTGTCGGTCAACGCCAGACCGGCGACGACCAGCAGTACGACGCCGCGGACGCCGTCCGCCGCGATGATCACGCTGCGCTGGGACAGCCGGTCGGCCGCGATCCCGCCGAAGAGCACGCAGACGACCAGCCCGATGCTGTACGCCGTCGTCACCACCGACAACTGGACGGGGCCACCACCGAGCTCGATCACCTGCCAGGCCAGTGCGACGAGCCAGAGCCCGCTGCCGAGCAGCGCGACCGCCAGACCGGTCCACAGCAGCCGGTAGTCCCGGTGCCGCAGCGGCTGAACCGCCTTCCAGCTCACGTCGCCCTCCCCTAGGTCGTTTCGAGTGAGCATACACAGACAAACAGTTCACATGTCAACTGTTGCGATGCGCATCAGTCGCCGTAGACTGCAGGCATGCCGACGACGATGAGCACTGAGCAGCTCGGCGCCTGGCGGGCGATGTACCGCGCAGACACGCTGCTGTTCACGCATCTCGACAACACCCTGCGCACCCGGCTGAAGATGGGCTACTTCGAGCACGAGGTGCTGCGCATCCTCGACCAGGCCGGCGGCCGGCTGCGGATGGCGCCCCTGGCCGAGCAGCTGATGATCTCCCGCAGCGGCTGCACCCGGCTGGTCGGCAAGCTCGAGGACAAGGACGGCTGGGTGGTCCGCCGGAACACCCCCGAGGACCGCCGGGCCACCTGGGCCGAGCTCACACCGGCCGGCCGGGAGGCGCTCGCGGCTGCTCAACCTGTGGTCGAGGCTGTGGTGTCGACGTTCTTCGCCGATCATGTATCAGATGAGGACCTTCGCCGCGCGAGCAGAATCCTGGACGTCCTGGCCGACGCGAACCCGAACGACGACGGGTTCGACTGCGGTCTCTGACACGCCGGGCTGCCGGTCGTGACCAGCGTCGACGAGCGGTTCGCCGACCGGGTCCGCGGACTCAAGCCGACACCGGGCGACCTCCCGGACGAGCTGCTCCGCAGCCTGTACGACGCCCAACTCGGCAGCCGGCACGCCGACCTGGCCGCCCGCTGGATGCAGTCCCAGGGCCAGGGCTTCTACACGATCGGGTCGGCCGGTCATGAGGGCAACGCCGCCGTCGCCGCGGCCCTTCAGCCCACCGACCCGGCGCTGCTGCATTACCGGTCCGGCGCGTTCTACCTGGCTCGCGCCGAGCAGTGCGGCTCGAAGGAAGGCCTGCGCGACATCCTGCTCGGCGTCGCGGCCGCCACCGCCGAGCCGATCGCGGGCGGCCGGCACAAGGTGTTCGGCCGGCACGACCTGGCGATCATCCCGCAGACGTCGACGATCGCGTCCCACCTGCCGCGCGCGATGGGCGTGGCGTTCTCGATCTCGCGGTCGGCGAAACTCGGCGTGCCGTCGCCGTGGCCGCACGACGCGATCGTGGTGACCAGCTTCGGCGACGCCTCGGTCAACCACTCCACCGCGACCGGTGCGATCAACGCTGCGCTGCACGCGTCGTACCAGGGGCTGCCGATGCCGTTGCTGCTGGTCTGCGAGGACAACGGGATCGGGATCAGTGTGCGCACTCCGGAGGGCTGGATCCGGCAGGCGTACGGGCAGCGCCCCGGCCTGCGGTACTTCGATGCCGACGGCACCGATCTGGCCGCCGCGCTGTCCATGGCGACCGAGGCCGCGACCTTCGTCCGGCGGAACCGGCGACCGGCGTTCCTCCGGCTCCGTACCGTCCGGCTGCTCGGTCACGCCGGCTCCGACGTGGAGGCGGCGTACCGCTCGCCGGGCGAACTGGCCGCGGACGAGGAGCTCGACCCACTGCTCGGTACGGCGCGGCTCCTGCTGGGCGCCGGGTACACACCCGACGACGTGATCGAGCTGTACGAGGACAAGCGGTCCGAGGTGATGCGGATCGCGGCTGAGGTCTCCGGCCTGCCGCAGCTGTCCTCCGCCGAGGCCGTCGCCGCGCCACTGCGCTTCCCTGATGCCCAACGCATCGAGGAGTCGTTGCCTGACCGCCGCCCGACGACTGAGCGGCTGACCCTGAGCCAGGCGATCAACCGGGCGCTGACCGACGTACTCGCGTCCTACCCGGAGGCGATGGTGTTCGGCGAGGACGTGGGCCGCAAGGGCGGGGTGTACGGCGTGACCCGCGGACTGCAGAAGGCTTTCGGGCCGGCACGCGTCTTCGACACCCTGCTGGACGAGCAGTCGATCCTCGGCCTCGCGCTCGGTGCCGGGGTGTCCGGACTGCTGCCGATTCCGGAGATCCAGTACCTGGCCTACCTGCACAACGCCGAGGACCAGTTGCGCGGCGAGGCGGCGTCGCTGAAGTTCTTCTCGCAGGAGCAGTACTCGAACCCGATGGTGCTGCGGATCGCCGGCTACGGCTACCAGAAGGGTTTCGGCGGCCACTTCCACAACGACGACGCGATCGGCGTACTGCGCGACATCCCCGGCATCGTGATCGCGTCACCGTCCCGGCCCGACGACGCGGCCGCGATGCTGCACACGTGCGCGGCGGCAGCCCGCTCGTCCGGCACGGTGTGCGTCTTCCTCGAGCCGATCGCGCTCTACCACCGCCGGGACCTGTACGAAGACGGCGACGACGCGTGGCTGACGCCGTACGGCGATGAACCGGTGCCGATCGGACGCGGCCGGACGTACGGCGACGGGACCGGGCTGACCATCGTCACCTTCGGCAACGGCGCCCCGATGAGTCTCCGTGTGGCGGCGCGCGTGCCCGGAGTCCGGGTCCTCGACCTGCGCTGGCTGGCGCCGCTGCCTGTCGACGACTTGTTGCGCGAGGCAAACGCCACCGGGCGGGTGCTGGTCGTCGACGAGACGCGCCGGTCCGGCGGCGTCTCCGAGGGCGTCCTGGCCACCCTGATCGACTACGGGTACACCGGCCGGCTGGCTCGCGTCGCGAGCTACGACTCCTACGTCCCGCTCGGCGCGGCCGCCCACCAGGTGCTGGTCAGCGAGCGCGAGATCGAGACGGCCGCGCGCGAGCTGCTCAGCTGAACAGCTTCTGCCAGATCGACTTCTTCTGCTCCGGCTCAGGCTCGGGCGTCCGGGCCGGATCAGGCCGTTCGGCGCGCCACTGGTCGAGGACCGCCTCCTCGTCGACGGTGCCGACCGGGACGACCGGTCCGGTGGTGTCGCGGATGCTGACCAGGATCCGCTGGTTCAGGTCGGCCAGGTAGTCGCGGACCTCGGATTCGCGCCGCATCCCACGCACCTTGTCGTGGACCTGCTGCTTCTCCTTGCGGAGCAGGACCGCCGGCGGCAGCAGCGCCTCGGTCTCGATGTTCTCGCGGCGGATGAAGTCCTTCACCCACCAGTCCGGATCGTGCGGGTTGGCGAGCTTGGTCAGCGGCTTGCCCGCCCCGGCCAGGTTGTCGAACTCACCGGCGTTCTGGGCCCGCTTGAGCTGGGCCTCGACCCAGTCCTGGGTACTCATGCCCGGTGGCTTGCGCTCGGTCATCCAGGTACCTCCCGAAAGGGATTCTACCCGCTTGTGAACGCAGTCACAAGGAATTTCGCGGGGCCCGGGTCGCTCAGGGCTCCTCGTGGCGGGGGTCGTCGGCCGGGTTGGTGGGCCAGTTGTCCGGGTCGCACCACTCCGGGTCGTAGCCCTGCTGGATGCAGTACTGGCGGAGCAGTTCCTCACGGCTCGGGGGTGTGCTCGTGCTCGACCGCGGCGGGCGGACGGTCTTCGTCGTGGTCGACGTCCGGGTCGGCGAGGGCTCGGAGCGATCCTCCGACTCCCGCTCGGTGGTCCGCGACTTGGTGGGCTGCCGGGTCGGGGTCTGGGTGGGCTTCCGGGTCGGCGCCACCGTCGTCTTCTGCACGGGCGGCGGCGCCGGCGTCGACTGCGTGACCTTCGGCGGTACGACGATGGGCGTCGGCGAACTGTCGTCGGCGACGTGCACCGCCTGCGTGCCACCCGAGTCCCCGCCGAACAATCCGATCGCGGACAACGCCCAGAAGTTCACGCCGAGCAGCAGCACCATCGCGCCGGCTCCGGCGTACATCGCCCTGCGGGTCGGACCGCCGTACCGGCCGACCGGTCCGCGGACCGGGTTGCCCTTGCCGTCCACCCAGAACCGCCAGCCCTCGGGCGGCGGCGGCCAGGACGGGTCGGGACTCCACGTCTTGGGCGGGGCCCAGCTCCGGCGGGGCGGCGACGGCCAGGTCGGCGGGACCACGAACCGCTTCAACGAACTCCTCCATCTCCGCCGACGAAAGCCTGTATGAGGCTAGTGGACGGCACCTGGGTCAACGACACAGACCCGGCGCAGGCTACTTGCGACTTCGGCGCGGTCCGCGTGTCGCGCTGGCTTTCCCGATCAACCCGTGACTGAGCACGCCAAACGAGTCAGGTTAGGTTACCTTCCTCGACCGACACTTCGGAGGAATGGTCCGCCATGCCGCTGTCTCGTCTTCGATCCGCCGCCCTGCTCGTGGTCGCGGCCCTCACACTCGGCGCCTGCGGTTCGGGCGACACCCAGGACACCCCGTCCGGCGCCGGTAACGCGGGCTTCCCGGTGACGATCGACCACCTCTTCGGCTCGACCACGATCAAGGCCAAGCCGGAGCGGGTGGTCGCGATCGGTGGCGGCGACATGGAGGCCGCGATCGCGCTCGGAGTCGTGCCGATCGGCGGCGCCGACTGGTTCGGCTATCCGGGCACCCGCGGCTGGGTGAAGACGGCGCTGGGCGACCGGCCGGCTCCGAAGCCGCTGCAAGCGTTCGAGCCGAAGTTCGAGGAGATCGCCGCGCTGAAGCCGGACCTGATCCTCTACG
Organism: Kribbella sp. NPDC050820; assembly: GCF_040653975.1. Taxonomy (NCBI): domain Bacteria; kingdom Bacillati; phylum Actinomycetota; class Actinomycetes; order Propionibacteriales; family Kribbellaceae; genus Kribbella; species Kribbella sp. NPDC050820. The sequence goes on along the minus strand of NZ_JBFAHB010000006.1, from coordinate 188,287 downwards.
TGAACTCGACGAACGACAAGAAGGAGTTCGACACCTTCAACGCGATCGCACCGACCATCGCGGCCCCGGCCGGGACCAAGAACGTGTACGGCGCGACCTGGGAGCAGCAGGTCACCACCATCGCCAAGGCCACCGGTACGACGGCTCAGGGCGAGCAGGTGGTCAAGGAGACCCAGGCGCTGATCACGGACGCCGCCAAGGCCAACCCGGAGTTCGCCGGCAAGACCATCACCGCCGGCGTCTACACGTCGGACAGCCTGCACGCCTGGCTCCCGTCCGATCCGCGGATGCACCTGCTCACCTCACTCGGCTTCAAGCCCAACCCGCAGATCGCCGCGATGGACAACGGTGACTTCTCCGTGAAGATCTCGCCCGAGCACACCGGCAAGATGGACGCCGACCTGATCTACCTGGCCGCGCTCGACGGCTCCGGCAAGCTCGACCCGGCCGTGGTGAACGACAAGCTGTTCAACGCGCTCCCCGCGGTCAAGGCCAAGCACGTCGCCTACTGGGGCGGCCCGCCGGTGATCAACACCGCGACACCGAGCGGCGAGTTCTCCAGCGCCTTCTCGATCGGCGGTCCGCTCGGCATCAAGTACGTGCTGCCGCTGCTGGTCCCGCAGCTGAAGAACGCCGTGGCCGGCCAGGCCTAGAGCACCGACTCCAGCATTCTGGTCAGGTCCTTCCCGAACGGCCGGTCGGCTTCGATCGGCGGTACGACGTCCGCGACGGCGCGCATCAGTTCCTGAAGGCCGGGCGGGATCGTCCGCTTGGACAAGGCGAAGGCCTGGTGGACGGCGAGCAGCTCGCAGGCGGTGACTTCACGAGTCAGGCGCACCGCGTCGGCGAGCACGCCGACCGCTTCCCACGAGAAGCTCTGCACGTCCTCCTGACCGTTCGACGTCTCCGCCGTACTGATTGCCGTGGGCAACGTCAGGCGGCGGAGGGCGTGGCTGGTGGCGACCGCGCGCTTGTGTACGGCGACCAGTCCGGCCTGCGGGCCTGGATCGTGAGCAAGCTGGGCGGGAAGCCCGGTCACCGCCGGATCCAGCAGCCGGTGCAGTCGTGCGGCGGAGACCTCGGCGGAGTGGGCGAGGGCCGCGGTCAGGTGATCACAGTGCGCGGCGAGGTCGATCCCGTGGAAACCCGCGGTGCCGACGAACTCGCCGTCCAGGTAGGCGGGTGAGTCGGTGACCCCGGTGAACGCCCGCTCGACGGCTTCCGCGAGCCGGTCGACGGACCGCCATACGTGCGCATTCACCGGCCCGGCTACGCGGAAGGAGACCGGTGCCTGCAGCGACCGCGGCTCGGGCTCAGGGCCGGCCAGCTCGCGGAGGCGAGCGAGCTCGTCGGCGAGCACTTCGTCGCCACGCGCCGCGAGCGGGTGATAGGGATCGCGGTTCGCGCCGATCACAGCGATCGCCCCGGCGGCAACCGCGGTGAGGTGGTCGGCCAGCCGGCGGGCGCGGGTCACCTGGAGAGCGGCCCGCCCGGTCGCACCCGGGATGCCGGCCAGTAGCGCGATGCCCTCCTTGGGTCCGAGGTCGAGATCGAGCGAGCCGAAGGCGTGGGCCAACGGGATGATCTCGCCGGCCGATCCGGCCCCGGCAACCGGGATCTCGGGCACTCGACCACTGTTGATGTAGGCAACCAACTGCTGAACCAGCTCGACGGAGACGCCCGCGTCGCCGGTCAGGAACGTGCGCAGCCGGCCGATCAGCACCGCGCGTGCTTCGTCCGTTGGCAACCAGGGAGGACCGCCGACCGCGCGGCCCAGCAGCAGGTTACGTTGGTGCACGCGCTGCTCGTCGTCGGTGAGGCGACGCTTGCTCAGGGCACCCATCCCGGTGTTCACGCCGTAGACCGGTTCGCCGGCTGCCAGAGCGGCCAGCAGCTCGGACCGGATGGCGGCGAGGCGGTCGAGGAGCGCGGACGAGAGCTCGATCGGTTCGGGGCTTGCCGGGTCGAGGTCCGCCGGGTCGGTGATCAGCATCAGTGGAACCGGAGCATCGTGCCGGCGTCGGCTGCTTCGGCCTTCCGCAGGATCAGGTGTGCGATCGCGACGTCCAGCAAGGACAGCCCGCGATGCCAGAACAGGGTGCGCTCAGCGTCGTTCTCCCGGCCGGGTTTGCGCCCGGACTGCGCCTCGGCGGACAGGTCGGCGGCGAGCTTCTCGCGGGACTTCGGACGGCGTGACGTCACCCGGATCTCGTCGAGGTCGAACAGGTCGTCGAGCATCGTGACGTTCCACCACGGCTCGAAGCTGGTCCGGCCCTTGCCGTGCTCGCGCAGCGCCGCCTCGACCGCGTCCACGATCGCCAGCCGGATCAGTCCCAGCCCGTCGATGTCCGGACCGCTCAGAAACCGCAGCCAGATCCCGTCCGTCAAGCGCTCCTCCAGTCGTCGTCATTCGATACTAAAGTTTCTCGCCGCCACGCTATGTTCGGGCCATGGGCCCGACGACGCACACTCCCGACCGCACGGTGATCGGGCACTCGACCGTGGACAAGGTCGTCCTGTTCGGCGGGTTCCCGCTGGTCGGGCTGGTGCTCGGGTCCTTCCTGCCGCGGATCGCGGACTGGGCGAGCAGCAAGGACTGGGCGCCGTTCCAGGGACCGTTGAAGCTGATCGCCGGCTGGGACGCCTGGTGGGTCGGCGCGATCTGCATCGTGATCGGGCTGCTGGCCGGCGTGCTGCTCGCCGCGATGGCGCTCGAGGACATGCTGAAGGTGACGATCACCCGGCAGTCGGTGGAGTTCCTGAAGAACCAGAAGACCGTGACGGTGCCGCGGGAGAAGGTGGCGGTCGCGTTCCTGGACGGCAAGGAGATCGTGCTGCAGGACTCGACCTCGCGCGAGCTCGCGCGGGAGAAGCACGACCAGCAGAAGTCCGAGGCCAGGCAGATCCCCGGGGCGTTCCGGGCACAGGGTTACCCGTGGTCCGAGAGCGGTGATCCGCACGCCGACCGGTTCCGCCGGTGGGTGGAAGACGAACCCGAGTTGCCGCCGGCGGTGAACGCCGTACTCAAGGCACGGGCGAAGGCTTTCGACGACGGGGACAAAGGCAAGGCCGATCTCCGTGAGCTCCGGGGCGAGGTGTCCAAGCTCGGCTTCACGCTGAAGGACAGGGACAAGAAGCAGTACTGGAGACCCACGACGCCGAGGTGACGGCAGCACGGAGCTGCAAGGATGGCGGGATGGTTCGCCGAATCGCGGGAGACGGTGCGAGCGAGCGGGGTCGTGGACTGAGGCGCCGGAGCGGGCGGTTCCTCGACGTACACGGCGCGGCTGAGCACAATCTGCGCGATGTCGATGTGTCCTTCGGGCCGGGGCTGACCGCCGTCGTCGGGGTGTCGGGGTCGGGGAAGTCGTCGTTGGCGTTCGACGTGGTCTACGCCGAGGCGCGTCGGCGCTTCGTCGAGTCCTTGGCGCTCGGCGGAAACCGAGCGCGGGTTCCCGCTGCGCAGGTCCGGCGTATCGAGGGCCTTGGGCCTGCGGTGGCAGTTGCCCAGAACGTCCTCAACCGGAACCCGGCCTCGACGCTGGCGACATCGGTCGGGCTGCATCCGTTCTTGCGGATCCTGTACTCGCGGTTCGCCGAGGTCGAATGCCCGCAGTGCCATGTGCCGGTCCGGGCGCTGTCCGCCGAGGAGCGCCTGACCGCCGCGCTGGAGCTGCTCGCCCGCAACGACAGCCTCGACGTCGAGGTCGCGATCGTACGAGGGCTGGTGGGGAGTCACACGCGCCTGCTCGCAGGTGTCCGGGGAGAGTTCGCCCAGGTGACTGTCGACGGACGTCGGTGGGCGGCGACGTCGAGGAGTCGCGTGCCCCGCCTCGACCCGGCGTTGCCGCACGACGTCGTCGTACGAGTGGCCACTCTTCGGCCGGACCTGTCGGCAGCCGAGGTCCGGGCCACTCTCGAGCGGGCCGACGCGTTGGGCCGACCTGAGGTGCTGCTTGGTGGCACACCGGTACTGCGGGCGCCGATCTGCCCGCAATGCGGCAGTTGGGTCCGACCACTCGCGCCGTCGGCCTTCCGCGGGGACGACGACACCTCGTCACATCGCATCGCCGGCGTCACGCTCGCGGAGCTGACCGGTCGATCGGTGACCGAGGTCCTCGAATTCGTGCAGCGGCTCCCACTCGGGTCGCGGGCTCGACGGATCCAGGACGAGGTACTGCGGCGTCTGCGTCCGTTGCAGGAACTCGGCCTTGGCTATCTCGCCCTCGACCGGTCGATGCCGACGCTGTCGCGCGGTGAGGCGCAACGTACCCGGCTCGCTGTCGTTCTCTCGGGGCGTCTCGAAGATCTGCTGCACGTGCTCGACGAGCCGACCATCGGGTTGCACCACAGCGATCTCGGTCGACTGCTCGACGCCATCGTGGCCCTGCCCGGTCCGGTGCTGATGGTCGAACACGACCCGCTGGCTGTCGCCATGGCCGACGAGGTCGTGGAGATCGGCCCTCGCGGTGGAGGCGCCGGAGGACGACTGGTGTTTCAGGGCCCGCCCGCGGATCTGTGGCGGGCGGGCACGGCGTCGGGCATCAGCTTCTCTGCCGGCGCTCGTCGGCATCGATCGCGACGCCCGGCATCCGACGACCGGATCCGCATCACCGGGGCAAGCCTGCGCAACCTCCGCGACGTCGACTGCGAGATCCCGCTCGGATCGCTGACGGTGGTCACCGGGCCGTCAGGAGCAGGCAAGACGACCCTGTGCCACGAGGTGCTGCTGGCGTCGTTGCGCGAGCGTGGGCCAGTCGGGTGTACGACGTTCGAGGCGCCGGCGCAGCGGGCTCGTGCGGTGGATCAGGCGCCGCTGGGCAACAACCCGCGGTCGAACCCGGCGACGTACACCAAGGTGCTCGACCGGATCCGCGACGTCTTCGCGAACGAGACCGGACGCCCCGCGTCGGACTTCACCTTCAACCGGGCCGACGGCGCCTGCCCGGACTGCGAGGGGATGGGGTCGGTGGCGATCGGCATGAGCTATCTCGCGCCGATCTGGGTTCCGTGCGAGGCCTGCGACGGCCGGCGCTACCGCCCCGAAGTGCTGGAGGCGACCTGGGCCGGTCGGTCGATCGCCGATGTGTTGGCGCTCAGCGTTGACGAGGCCCACGCGGTCTTCGCAGAGCATCCCTCGGTGACCCGCATCCTGCGGTCTCTGCAGGAGGTCGGTCTGGGCTACCTGACGCTCGGGCAACCATCTCCGAGCCTTTCCGGCGGGGAAGCTCAGCGCGTGCGGCTGGCCCGCGAGGTGGCCAAGGCGCGGGCCGGTGACCTGGTACTGCTCGACGAGCCCACTACAGGACTGCACCCTGGCGATCTCGATCGTCTGCTCGAGGTGCTCGACCGGCTGACCGACAGCGGCTGCACAGTGGTCGTCGTCGAGCACCAGCCCGACGTGATCGCCGTCGCGGACTGGCGCATCGACCTGGGCCCGGGCGGCGGCCCCGACGGCGGGCGTCTGCAACACTGCGGCCCGCCGGTTGCCGAGAAGCAGCCGCGGGTTCGTCCGCGCGCCAAGCCGCGCACCGACCGACTGTCCAGCGATGCCATCCGCGTACGCGGCGCCCGCGCCCACAACCTGCAGGATGTCGACGTGGATTTCGGCAAGGGCCGGTTCACCGTGGTGACGGGCGTGTCGGGGTCGGGCAAGTCGTCACTGGTCCACGACGTCGTCGAGTCCGAGGCGACCCGGCGGCTGCTCGAGTGCCTGTCGGTGTACGAGCGGCAGTCGGTCCGTGAGGGACCGGAGGCTCCGGTCGATTCAGTCACTGGCCTCGGCCCGACGATGGGCATCGAACCGTCCGGCCGGATCTTCGACGGGCGCGGGCCGGGCTTCTACGTCTGGGATGCCGACCGGGTCACCGTCGGCCGGTCCAGCGACCTCGACCGCCTGCTCGCCGTGATCATCGCCCGGGCCGGTGTCCGCACCTGCCTCGCCTGCGGCCGCGGGACCATGCGGCGAACGTCCCCGAAGCCCGAAGCAGCGTGGATCTGCGACGGCTGCGCCACCAGCGCGGTGCCGATCGAGCCACGGCATCTGGTGGGCTCTCCGGCGTCGACCTGTCCGCAGTGCCTGGGACTCGGAGTCGAGCACGAGTTCGACTTCTCCAAACTGATCGTCGACCCGGATGCGCCCCTCTCCGGCGGCGTCTTCGGCGGCAGTCTGGCCTGGTTCGGCACTACCCGCGGCGAGGAGCCGCCGATGGGGTCGCTGGCCGAGCGCTACCGGTTCGACTTGGACCGCACCCCGTGGGCAGAGCTGAGCGCCGAGGCCCAGCAGGCCGTCCTGTACGGCGACGCGTCCTGGCGCGGGCTCAACGCCTGGGCCCTGAACGACGTCGGCGGCCAGGACTCGACCAGGTCTCCGTGCCGGGAGTGCGGCGGTCGGCGGCTTCGTGCGCCGTACCTGGCGATCCGCCTCCACGGACACGGGCGAGATGAGCTCTTCTCGCTTCCGCTCGCCGAAGTGGAAGCCATCCTGACCGCGATGGACGTGCCCGGCGATCGGCAGGCAGCAGAGGCCCGGACCGTCGCGCTGCGCCGACTCGGCTTCCTGCGTGCCGTTGGGCTGGGCTATTTGCAGCTGAACCGGACAACCTGGACCCTGTCGGCCCTCGAAGCACAACGCATCAAGCTGGCATCGGTGCTCGGCGCGGGACTGGTCGGCATGACTGTGCTGCTCGACGAACCCTCCCGGGGCCTGCACCCGTCGGAAGTGACCGCCCTGGCCGGGACACTGACCGAACTGCGGGCCGCCGGCAACACCGTCATCGCGGTCGAGCACGACCCGATACTCATCCGCGCGGCCGACGACGTCATCGAGATCGGCCCCGGTCCGGGGAGATCGGGCGGTCGGGTCGTCAGCTTGGACAGCCCTCAGTCGGTGACGCGGGCGATTCTGGACGGAGCCGGCCCGGCGATTCACCGCGACCACCGCCGGGAGCCGGCAGGCTGGATGCAGATCACCGGAGCGCGGGAGAACAACCTCGATGGACTCGACGTTCGCGTTCCCCTCGGCGTGCTGGTCGGCGTCTGCGGGGTGTCCGGGTCCGGCAAGTCATCGCTCGTCGCCGACACCATCGCGCTGGGCCTGACCCGACCGAAGACCACCATCCCTGGCCGCGGCGTGATCCGCGTCCGGCCCGGTGATCACGACGCCATCTCGGGCGCGCCCGAGAGAACGGTCGTGGCCGACCAGTCCCGTGCCGAGATCACCTCACCGGGAATGTTCCTCGGGCTCATCAGCGCCGTCCGCAAGGAGTTCGCCGCGAGCGAGTCGGCCATCGAGCAGGGCCTCACGATCAAGAACCTGACCTATGGCTGCGACGCCTGCAAGGGCAAAGGCGTGTGGCAGCAGGAGATGTCGTTCCTGCCGTCGGTGCCCCAGACCTGCGACGCCTGTGGCGGATCCGGGTATCGCCACGAGACCGCCAACCTGCTTCACCGGGACCGAAGCCTCGCCGACATCGAAGGGCTCACCATCGCCGAGCTGGTCGACGAGTGGGGCGACCTCGACACCGTACGCCGGGTCGGCGGCGCCGCCGTCGCACTCGGGCTGGGCTACCTCGCCGTACGCCAACCGGGCTGGAGCCTATCGGGCGGCGAAGCGCAACGGCTCAAGCTCACGAAGGAGTTCGCCCGTCCGGCGAGGGCAGCCGCCCTCTACGTGTTGGACGAACCGACCGTCGGCCTTCAAGCCACCGACGTCGCAGTGCTCGTCCGTGCGCTCGACACTCTCATCGCCGCCGGCAACAGCGTGCTCGTCGTCGAGCACGACCCGGCAGTCCTCGCCGCGTGCGACTGGCTGATCGAGCTCGGCCCGGGCGCAGGCCCGGACGGGGGCCGGATCGTCTTCGAGGGCCCACCCAACGCTCTCGCCGAGGCCGACACCGCCACTGCACCCCATCTCGCCGCGGTGCTGCCATGAACATCGGCGCCCTGCTCCTCGGAGACCCGTCCCCGTCGCTGCGCTGGCGGGCCGCCCGCGAACTCCAGGGCGCCGGCGACGAGGACCCCGAGGTCGCCGCGTGGCGTAGCGAGATCGATCGGAGCGCGGAGGTCGACGTACTCGTCGCGCGGCTGAGAGCAGCCGAGGCCCACCCGTACGCCGCAGGCTATCTGCTCTGCCAGCTGGCCCACCTCGGCTACCGTGGGCCCGCCATGACGGCCGCGATCGAGAAGATCTTCGACGACCAGCAGCCAGATGGTTCATGGTCGATGACACCGACCGGCCCTGGCCCGCTCGAAGGTCACCGCTTCATCACCATGCACACCGCGGTACCGCTGCGCGGGATCGCCGCCGCCGGCCTCGCCACCGACCCCCGTGCCGAGCGCGCGTACGAATGGCTCCTCGGTGTTCGCCTCGACGACGGATCCTGGCCGGCCGGCCCGAAAGCCGACCTCGGTCAGGCGGGTAGTCCGGCCCCGCCCGAGAAGGAGTACCGCCGGCTCACCCGCGGGCTCGGTTGCCGATCGGCGACGACCGGCGCCGTTGCCTGCCTGGCGATGCACCCGGAGCGACGGCGATCGGACGTCGCCCGAATCGGCGTCGACCACCTCCTCGCCCGCGAGACCCGGGACGCGGCAACGCTCGGTTGGGAGGTCTCTCGGCTGGTCGGGCTCGAACCGGCGATGGGACAGGTCACGTTCCACGCCACCTTCGATCTGGCGTTCCTGCTCGACCTTGCTTCTCGTTGTGGCTTGTCCGCGCAGGACCGCCGGGTCCATGACCTGGTCGACTACCTGGAGACGCTGCGCGGCCCCTACGGCCTGTGGCAACACCCCGCACATCCGCAGCTCGCCGGCTGGCTGTCCTTCGACCTCGAGACCAGCCGTCGCCGCCTGGCCGAAGGCGACTGGATCGGCAACGAGGAGCCCGCCACCTTCGTTCCCTACCGTCGCGGCCCGCGCCGCTACTGACGTGACGCGTCGTGGTTGTCAGGCGCCCAGGAGGTGGATGACTGCCTTGGCGTAGGCCTGCTCGGCGTCGTCGGCGGAGTGGGAGCTGTCGGAGAGCCCGACCCGGTAGCCGCCGGGGACGGCCTCGAGGGTGCGGAAGTGGTCGCCGAGGAGGGCGCGGAGCTGCTCCTCGCGCGGGAGCCAGATCACCTCGCGCTGCTCGATGCTGTCCAGGGCCCACTCCGTGGTGCCGTTGAAGCCGATCACCTTGCTGCCCTGGTAGTCGTGCACCTCGACGGTCATGTCGCTCACCACGAACACGTCCTCGTCCATGTCCCGGTCCGGCACGACGAATCGATCCCCGGCCGCGGGCGCCCACAGCACCCCGGCCTTGCGCAGTCGCCCGGCCTGCTCGATCGTGATCACGTCTCCATCCTCCCCAAGCCGATCAAGCCCCGCACCTCAGCCGCGAGCCGCGGGGCCGGCCTGGACAGTTGGTTCAGCGGTTCAGGGCGGCGCGCAGCTCGGCAGCGCGGTGCGCGATCCGGTCCCGGCACTCGGTGGTCAACGGCAGGTCGACCAGCGTGCTCGCCTGCAGTTGGCTGAGTCCGAGCCGCTCCCGCAGCCGCCGTACGACGGTTGCCCGGTCCGCCGAGCTCTTCAGCACCTCGCCGACCTCGTCGCGGCGCTCGAACGCGGCCAAGACGCCGTCGTAGATCTCCAGCTGCGTGTGCGCGGACCGATCCGGCTCCGGCACGGTCGTCTCAGCTCCCTGCTCGCTGCCGCCGATCACCTGGCGCCACAACGCCGGGACGGTCAACCGGGTGCGGGTGTAGCGCCGGGGTAGCGGCTGCGCGTAGGTCATGGTCATGGTCGGCTCCTGTTCTCGGGTGTCGGTTCAGTCGGCGACTGGCCGCGCGTACGGTTCGCGCGGCGGGCACTTCTTGCCGGGGGTGCTCAGCGCTTCGAAGTGCCAGGGTTCGTTGTCGTAGCGGCGGCAGACGCCGTAGCGCCAGCCGTTCTTGTTCAGCCACTGCATGGCGGCCGCCGGACCGATGTCCACGGCCTTGCCCTCGACGTGCGCGGAGTACTTGGGCGGCAGCACCCAGCGGGTCGCGGCCTTGTACGAGCCGTACTTCTCGACCGCCTCGTCGAACAGCCGCTGCTGCTTGGCCTTGGACCGGCGGCCGGAGGTGATCCGCAGCGTCACGCCGTCGGCCTTCGCGGCGGTCATCGTCTTCTTCAGCCGGGATTTCAGCGTCGGCGACAACCCGTTGATGCTCTCCTCGCCGTACGTCGGTTTCGTCGGCGACTTGGTCGGAGTCTTGCTCGGCGACCTGGTCGGAGTCTTCGTCGGCGTCTTGACCGGCTTCCTGGTGGGCGTCGGGGTGACGAGGATGACCGGCGGCTCGGAGACGGCGGGCGCGTTGACGCTCGAGACGACCGGCTCCTTGTCCGCGGCCAGCCCGAACAGCTCCCCCATCTGGCCGTGCCACAGCAGCAGCGACCCCACCGCCAGCGCCACCACCCCGAACCCCGTCACGGACAGCAACCGCATCCGCACCGAGCCGGTCCGGCGCGGCGGCTGTTCGCTTCTCATGGGTAGAGCCTCTCGGATTCCGGCGGCGGTCGCATCGGCCCCAGGGACCGTCATCGGGACCCGGAAGTAGGCCCTGAGTATCAATTCGGACGCTCAGCCTCCTCCAAAAGTTGGAGAGGCCGCCCGTCCGGGCAGATGAAGCTTCGGCAAACACAGTCTGACTACGCTGGGCGACGTGTGGAGTGCCTGGCGCCGGTTACCGCAGTTGCAGCAGGATCTGTTGCTCGCTGCGGTCATCGGGCTGGGCTGGTTCGCGGCGCTGAGCCTGATCAACGACAGCGGCCTGCGCCCGCAGAACCCGATGGTCTCGGTGGTCACCGGCATCTTCCTGGTCGCCACGGTCGCCTTCGGCCGGCGGACGCCACGCACGATGCTGGTGATCGTCTCGGTGCTCTACCCGTTCCTGTACGCCGCGGTCGGCACCGGCCTGGCCGCGCAGGTCGGGCTGACGATCTTCGGCCAGCCGCAGATCAGCGACGCCGCGCTGCAGTCGGAGATCCACCTGGTCCCCCTGCTGGTCGTCGGGTACCTGGCCGCGTCGAGCGGCGTGCGGCGGTTCACCTGCCTGTTCTTCACCATGGGCAGCCTGGCCGGGCTGATGATCGGCCTGCCGACCGTGGTCGCGATCGTGCTCGGCAACGCGAACCGGGCGATCCTGTACGGCGACCGGTACCGCAACCTGCCCAGCGACCTGCCGAGTCTCTACAGCTACATCGACGTCTCGCTGTTCGTGTTCGCCGAGGCGCTGATCTGCGGCATGGTGCTGCTCGGCGCGGACGCCCGCCGGCGGCGCAAGAGCGTCGCCCTGCTGGAGCACCGGAACGCCGAGCTGGTCCGGCTGCGCGCGGTCGAGGCCGAGCGGGCCGCCGTCGCCGAGCGGACCCGGATCGCCCGCGACCTGCACGACGTGATCTCACACCACGTCAGCGCGGTGGTGATCCGGGCCCAGGCTGCCGACCGAGTGGCCGACCAACGGCCCGAGGTGCTGCGCGAGGCGATCCGCTGGATCATTGCCAGTGGCAAGGAAGCGCTGACCGCGATGCGGGAGACGGTCCGGGTGCTGAACACGGCCTCGCCGGCGGCCGGCGAGGTTCCGGCCGGGTCCGGAGGCGGGACCACGCCGGTGCCCGATCTGGCCGACGTGGCGCGGATGGGCGATCGGCTGAAGGCGGTCGGGGTGGACGTGACGATGACGCTGCCCGCCCGGCAGCGGCAACTCACGTCGGTCACCGACCTGACCGCCGTACGGATCATCCAGGAGGCGCTCACCAACGTGATGGTGCACGCGAAGGCGACCGCGGCTCAGGTGACCTGGCAGAGTGGACCGCAGGGTGAGCTCCTGACCATCGACGACAACGGCAGCGGCGGACCGCCGCCGGTGAACGTGCTGGAGACCGCCCGGCGGAGCGAGAGCGGCCGCGGCAACGGGCTGATCGGGATGCGGGAACGGGCGACGGCGGTCGGCGGCACGCTGGCCGTCGCGGCCGGACCACTGGGTGGATGGAGGGTGCAGGCATGGCTGCCGCCGCAGACGTGACGGACGACATCAAGGTGCTGGTCGCCGACGACCAGGGTGTGATCCGGATGGGCCTGGCGATGATCCTCGACCACGAGCCCGACCTGACCACGATCGCCCAGGCCGAGAACGGCGAGGAGGCCCTGCGGCTGATCGACCGGTACGACCCGGACGTCGTACTGATGGACATCCGGATGCCGGTGATGGACGGGCTGGTCGCGACCGAGCGGATCACGACGGCGAACAAGGCGGCCGGGCGGTCGCGTCCCGCCGTACTGGTGCTGACGACGTTCGACGACGAGGCCTACGTGCTGAGTGCGGTGCGTGCGGGGGCTTCTGGGTTCTTGTTGAAGGACACTGATCCGGATCTGCTGGTGTCGGCGGTGCGCGCGGTGTACCGAGGCGACTCGCTGGTCGACCCGGCGTCGACGCGGGTGCTGCTGGAGCGGTGCATGGAGCTCGAGCGCCAGGTCGGCGGTGGTACGACGGCGGCCGCCGTACCGCAGCCCGATGGTCGCTGGACCGGGTTGCTCGGCCAGCTGAGCGAACGCGAACGCGAGATCCTGGTCTGGATGGCCCGCGGCCTGTCCAACCGCGACCTCGCCACGAAACTCTTCGTCAGCGAGACCACGGTCAAAACCCACGTCAGCAGCGTCCTGTCCAAACTGGGCCTCTCCAGCCGGGTCCAAGCCGTAGTAGTCGCCTACGAAGCCGGCGTAGTCCGCCCCGGCGAAGCCGACCTCCGCTGGGACAGCTGAAGTCCCCCACCCGCTACGCGAACAGGTAGACGGCCAGGGCGCCGGCTGCCAGGAGGACGAGGACTGTCAGGAGTTGGGTTTCGGCGGACGCCTGGCGGCGGTGGGGTAGGAAGTCTCCGGTCATACCTCCAGGGTGCTTGGCGAAGAGCCCTCGCCCATCGGTCCTGAGGACGGTTTCGGTCTACTACCTGAGGATGAGGTGGTTGCCCTCGGCCCCTGACTACCGGAGGTGGTCGTCGCGGGGGCACCACGGGGGTGAGTCGTCGGGGACGCCGCAGACCAGGGTCGCGGTGGGGACTGGACGCCCTCGCGCAGCCGCTCGGCCAACTTGGTCAGTATTGCGGGACCAGCCGGTCGGACCCGTGCAGCGTCCCGGCTCTCGTCGCCCGTGCCTCGCCCCCAGCTCCTCATGTCGGCGAAGGATCAACCTAGCGGCATTCCGTGTCGCGACGACAGCAGTCCGTGACCGGGACGTGATCCAGCCGTGAGCTGACGGTGTCAGTCCTCGGCGAAGTAGGCGGCGCGGACCTTCTTTGGCACGCACATGGCCCAGGCGTCCAGGATCAGCTCGCGGAGCTCGTCGTACTCGAGGGCTTCGAGGCGGACCTGGATCCAGCGGTAACGCTCGTCGGCGGGGCGCGGGGGAAAGAACTTGTGCGGCTCGGCGGCCAGCGCGGCCTCGCGTTCCTCCTTGGGGAAGGCGATCCCCATCGTCTTCTCGTCGCGCGACAGCGCCAGGTAGACGAGCTGCCCGACGCGGAACTTGATCTGGTCCCGGACCAGCACCTCGTAGCTGCGCGGCAGGTCCGCCGTCAGCTCCCTGATATCCGTGAGATCGACCACGGTCCAACGATAGACGGCGATCACTGACAGGGGATGTCAGTGATTCCGCCTGTACGGTGGTCTGATGCCCAGTGTGGTGAGCGCGGTCGAAGGCGCCGAGGTGGTCTTCCGCCTCGGTGACGCTTCGCATGCCTTCACCGGGGTCAAGTTGTGGCAGGAGCTGGGCCTCGAGGCCGAGCTGCTGGAGTTCAAACCGGTCGACTACGGCTGGGAGCTGCGGTTGCCGCGACCGTCCGTGCACCGGATGGAGTACCTGTTCGACATCGCCGACCTGGGGATGCGCACCGATCCGACCAACCCGCGCGTCGTCGGCGGCGCGTTCGGCGAGCACTCCTGGCTCCCACTGCCCGGGTACGTCGAGCCCGCCTGGATCGCCACGCCGCCGATCGCGTCCACGCTGACCCCGCAGTCGGTCAGCTCCCCGGTCGGCCAGATCGACGTCCAGGTGTGGGCCCCCGAGGGCATCGCGCCGACCTTCGAGTTGCCGCTGCTGCTCGCCCACGACGGCCCCGAGTTCGCCGCGTACGCCGGCCTGACGCACTACGCCGGCGCGATGGTCGCCGACGGGACCCTCCCGCCGTTCCGGCTCGCCCTGATCCACCCGACGTCGCGGAATCTCTGGTACGCCGCCAATCCGCAGTACGCCGAGGCCTTGACACAGCACGTGCTGCCTGCGATCCAGACGCAGTACCGGAGCCGGAGGCCGGTGATCACTGGCGCCAGCCTGGGCGCCCTCGCGGCGCTGCACGCGGAGTGGAACCACCCCGGGACGTTCGACGGGCTGTTCCTGCAGTCAGGCTCGTTCTTCACGCCGGAGACCGACCCGCAGGAGTCGAAGTTCGACTTCTTTGCCCAGGTCACCGCGTTCGTGAAGCAGGTGCTGTCGGCAACCACGGCCCCGGGGACGCCGCTGGTCGGGATGACCGCGGGCAGCACCGAGGAGAACGTCCACAACAACCGGGTGATGGCCGCCAAGCTGGCCGAGCTCGGCCTGCGGGTGGAGTTCGGCGAAACGCCGGACATGCACAACTTCACAGCCTGGCGTGATGTGCTGGATCCTGATCTCACGGATCTACTGCGACGCGCCTGGGGTGAGGCTGATGGAGCGGGAACAGGTCGAGCTGGAGGCGCCGGGGCTTGACCGTCCCGGCACGGTGATCCGCTACGGCCATTTCGGCCGCCCGGTGCTGGTCTTCCCCAGTGAGCAGGGCCGCGCCTGGGACTACGAGAACAACGGCATGGTCGACGCGGTCAAGGACCTGATCGAGGCCGGCCGGGTGAAGCTGTACTGCGTCGACTCCTACGACCACGTCAGTTGGTCCGACCGCAGCATCCAGCTCGAGGACCGGGCCCGGCGGCACGGCCTGTACGAGTCGTGGATCGTGAACCAGGTGGTGCCGACGATCGGCGCGGACTCCCCCGGCGCCGGCGACATCATCACCACCGGCTGCAGCCTGGGCGCCTTCCACGCGCTCAACTTCGCGTTCAAGCGGGCCGACCTGTTCCCGGTCGCGATCTGCCAGTCCGGCAACTACGACGCGGCCAGCTGGCACGCATGGGGTGAGCGCGGCGACGCGACCTACTTCAACAACCCGGCCGACTACCTGCCCAACCTGGACGGCGACCACCTGGACTGGCTGCGGCAGCGGATCTTCATCCTGCTCACGGTCGGCCAGGGCGACTGGGAGACGCACCCGACCGGCTCGTTGCCGTCCGCGCGGGCGACGGCCGCCGTACTGGCCGAGAAGGGCATCCCGCATGAGCTGGACCTGTGGGGGTACGACGTAGCGCATGACTGGCCCTGGTGGCGGCAGCAGCTCGCCCACCACCTCCCCCGATTCTGCTAGGAGTCCACCCACCTCCCCTCCCTTCTTTCCTTCCTTGACGTTAAGGAGCACCATGGCTGACCGTCCGCGTCATCTGATCGGGTTGTTGCTGGGGGCCGAGGAGGACTGGCCGCAGGCGTTCGAGGCGCTGCTGCAGCGGGTCGGGCCGGTGACGATCGACGGGACCGAGCACGAGTTCGGGTCCCGGCGGCTGACCATCGAGCCGTTCGACCTGACCGACCCGGTCCGGGTCGGGCTGGTGATCGACCGGCTGGCGTACTGGTACTACCACCCGCGCGAGTGGCTGAAGAAAGCCGCGCTGATGAACGGCACCTACCTGCTGAACTCGCCGTTCACGTTCCAGGCGATGGAGAAGCACAGCGCGTACTGCGCGATGCTGCGGCTCGGACTGAAGATCCCGCGGACCGTGCTGGTGCCGTACAAGAACCCGGTCGACAACGTGCGCTGGGCGTACACGTCGGCGAAGTACAACAAGGGTTTCGACCTGGACGCGATCGCCGAGGACCTCGGCTACCCGCTCTACATGAAGCCGTTCGACGGCGGCGGCTGGCGCGGGGTGTCCCGGATCAACAACAAGGTCGACCTGCACCGCGCGTACGACCAGTCCGGCGAGATGCTGATGCACCTGCAGGCCACGATCGAGTACGACGTGTTCGCCCGGGCGCTGTCGATCGGCGCCGAGACGATGGTGATGGACTTCCGGCCGGACGAGCCGATGCACAACCGGTACGCCGTCTCGCACGACTTCCTCAGCCCGTCCGCCGGACACCAGGCGGTGGCGATCAGCCGGATCGTGAACGCGTTCTTCGGCTGGGAGTTCAACTCCTGCGAGATGCTGGTGAAGGGCGACTCGGTGCACCCGATCGACTACGCCAACGCCTGCCCGGACGTCGCGGTCACCTCACTGCACTACTACTTCCCGTGGGCGATCAGCGCCCTGGTCAAGTGGTCGGTCTTCTCGCTCGCGACCGGCCGGCGGAGCAAGGTCGACCTGCACACCGAGCGGTACTTCGAGATCGCCGACGACGAGTCGCTCGACTACGACGCCAAGCTGAACGGGTACCTCGCGCTGGCCGACGAGCACTTCGAGACCGCGAAATACCACGAGTGGTGCGCGGAGCACCTGGGCGAATTCGACGCCCGGCTCCGCGACTGGGTCGCCGGCCCCGACTTCGACCGCCTGCTCCGCGACACCGTCACGACCACCTACCCCGAGCACGAGCACGACCAGTTCTTCGCCCACTTCCGCGGCCTCACCAACCTCTGGCTCGCCGATCAGTCCAACTGATCCAGCGCGACCAGAATCCCCTGCAACGCACTGACCCGAGCCGGAGGGATCGCGAAGACCCCGCGGCTCGGGTTGTGCAGCCAGCCCTCGGCGCTCAACTGCCGCAGATGGTGGTAGATCTGCCCACTCGTGCCGAGCCCGTCCAGCGCGGCCAACGCGCCGACGGTGGCGTGACCGCGCACGATCTCGCGCAACAGCGTCAGCCGCACCGGGTTCCCGAGCGCCGCCAGCGTCGGCGCCACCCCTGACCACTCCGGCCTGTCCCGCAGCGCCTTGAGCGCCCGGGCCCCTTCGGCCTGCCCACGCCCCGGCCGGCGTCTCACGCCCGCTGCGGATTCCAGCGCCGCGATGCGCCGTTCCAGCTCGGCGAGCCGGTTATCCACAGGGTCTTCCACACTGTGGATAGTACGTAGTTACGTAGCTTCTGAAAAGCGGAGCGCTACTCAGACGAAGATCCGGATCCCGGCGGTGATGGCGATGCCGGCGGCGACGGCGAGCAGGAGGGGGACTCTGAGGACGGAGAGGATCCCGGCGACGCCGACTCCGGCGAGCTGGGTCCAGTCCACGTGCTCGCCGCCGAGCTCGGTGACGATGAGCCCGGCGAGCAGTACGGGCGCCACCAGGCCGACGACCCGGACAGCTGCCGACGGCAACCTGCGCTCGCCCATCAGCAGCGGGCCGCCGGCCTTCATCAGCCAGTTGACGACCGTCACAGCCAAGGCGGCCAGCCAGATCTTCATGACGTCTCCTCCTCGGTCACGGCAGGCTCAGGGTCAGGCTCCGATCCGCGCTCCGGAATCAGGCCGATCAACGCGGCCGCGGTGGCTCCGAGCAGCGCGTAGCCCGGTTCAGTCACCAGCAGCAGACCGGCCGCGACGGCCGCTCCGAGCAGGGATGCGGCGAGCGCGCGGCGGGAGCGCCGTACTTCTTCCAGCGCGAGCACCAGGAAGAACGCCGGAAACACGACGTCCAACCCGAGCTCGTGCATCAGATCGGCCGACGGCGCAGCCAACGCACCCACTGCGGTCCCGAGCACCCACAGGACCCACTGCGGCAGACTGGCGCCGATCAAACGGGACACGTCGTACCCGCCGTCTTTGCGGTGGGCAAAGACGAACGAGGCGTCCACCAGCGCCTGTGCCTGCAACGCCCGGGACAGCCGGCTGCCGTGCAGGCTGTCATTCAGCGCGACGCTCATCACCAGGTAGCGCGCGTTGATCAGCGCCGCCGAAGCGATCGCGGCCACCACGGTTCCGCCGGACAGGGCCGTCAGCAAGGTGAATTGCGCCGATCCGGAGAACGCCAGCGCCGAGAACACGACCGGCAGACCGATGCCCCACCCCTGGGCCTCCGCCTCGGCGCCGAAGCTCAACGCCAGCACGAAAGCGGCGCCCGCCGGCCCGAGCCCGAGCCTGATACCTTCCGCGAGGCCAGACCGCTGGAGCTGGATCATGCCGACGCTCCGGCTTGGCGACGCTGATAGTGCCGGCGAGCCCGCGCACGGTTGCCGCAGTCCGCCGAGCTGCACCATCGGCGCGACCCGTTCCGGCTGCGGTCCAGGAAGAGCCAGCCGCAGCCCCCGTCATCACACTGCCGCAGCCGGCTCAGATCCTCGTCCTCGAACAGCCGCCAGACGGCCAGCCGCAGATGGTCCTGAACGGTCCCGGCCCGCCAAGTGAGCGGTTGCGCGCTGACGAGCGAGGCGTTGCGCACGGCGTCCTCGATCAGTTCCCGCAGTACGGCGAGATCGCCGGCCTCCGGCTCGTCGCCCAATGCCAGCGGATGCAGGACCGCGTACGCCGTCTCGCGGCATTGCCTCAGCGCGTCCCCTTGGATCTCTCTGGCTCCGGTCACCGGGTCGAATCCGGTCGCCGTGAGCCACTTCCGCAGGTTCACCGGATCGGCGATCCGGTCCACGCGCCGCCGTACGTCCAACCGCCAGGCCACGGTGTTGACCAGATCGAGCGCCAAGTGCCCGCCGACCAACTCTGGCCGGTACTCGCCCATGCCTCTCCCTTCCTAACACTCAAACTGCATCATGAGTCGTTAGGCGACGCAGGCGCAACCGGATCGCGTGTCAGGCGGCGGCGGAGGGCCGGGCGCAGTTCCGGGTACGCCGTTGCTGAGGCCATTCCAACGTTGTACTGTCGTCTCGACCGCCTGACTTCACCCTTCCGGGAGCTCTTCATGACCCAGCCTCGCCCTGAACACCCGCGTCCGCAGTTCGTTCGGCCGGAGTGGCTGAACCTGAACGGGGCGTGGCAGTTCGAGATCGATCAGGCCGACACCGGTCTCGAGCGCGGGGTGCGGGACCGCGAGTTGCAGCAGCGGATCGTGGTGCCGTTCGCCCCCGAGAGCAAGCTGTCCGGGATCGAGAACGTCGACTTCCTCGAGGCAGTCTGGTACCGGACCACCGTCACGATCCCGGCCGACTGGGCCGGGAAGGACGCGGTGCTGCACTTCCAGGCTGTCGACCAGGACGCCACCGTCTGGGTGAACGGCGTCGAGCTGGTCCGGCACCGGGGCGGGTTCACGCCGTTCAGCGCGAACCTGCGCGGTGTCGCCCGCCCGGGCGAGGAGGCGCTGATCGTGGTCCGCGCCCGCGACACCCGACAGGGCGTCCAGGCGCGCGGCAAGCAGACGTCGACGTACTTCAACCACGGCTGCCTCTACACCCGCACGACCGGGATCTGGCAGACCGTCTGGCTCGAGGCGGTGCCGACCACCCACCTCGGACGGCCGCGGATCACCCCGGACGTGGCCGGCTCGAGCTTCCACCTCGAGGTGCCGGTGTCGGCGAACAAGCCCGGCTGGAAGGTGCGCGCAATCCTCAAGGACGCCGATGGCGAGGTCGCGAGCCGGGAGGTGCGCGCCGACCTCGACCTGGCGCCGCGGCTGACGCTCCAGGTCCCGGCCGACCGGGTCCGGCTCTGGGACACCGCCGACCCGCACCTGTACGACGTACGCCTCGAGCTGATCGATGCCGATGGCAACGTTGTGGACAGGGCCGACAGCTACGCCGGCCTGCGGTCGGTGTCGATCAACGGCCAGGCGATCCTGATCAACGGCAAGCACGTGTACCAGCGGCTGGTGCTGGACCAGGGCTACTGGCCGGAGAGCCTGATGACGGCGCCGTCCGAGGAGGCACTGCTCGCGGACATCGAGCTCAGCCTGGCGGCCGGGTTCAACGGGGCGCGGCTGCACCAGAAGGTGTTCGAGGAGCGGTTCCTGTACCACGCGGACCGGCTCGGCTACCTGGTCTGGGGCGAGTTCGGCGACTGGGGCTCGGGCGTCGCCGACACCGGCCACGACAACCAGCAGCCGGCGGCGAACTTCGTCACCCAATGGCTGGAGGCGGTCGAGCGCGACTACAGCCACCCGTCGATCATCGGCTGGTGCCCGCTGAACGAGACGCACCAACTCCTGCACGACCGGATCACCCAGCTGGACGACGTCACCCGCGCGATGTTCCTGGCCACCAAGGCCGCTGACACGACGCGCCCGGTGCTGGACGCCTCCGGGTACTCGCACCGTGTGCCGGAGACCGACGTCTGGGACTCGCACAACTACGAGCAGGACCCGGAGAAGTTCGCCGAGCAGATGGCCGGCCTCGCCTACGGCAAGCCGTACGCGAATGTCGGCGGGCACGACGGCAAGCCGATCTCCCAGCCGTACGCCGGTCAGCCGTACTTCTGCAGTGAGTTCGGCGGCATCTGGTGGAACGCCGAGGCGGCCGCCGCCGGTGCAGCGGGGAACACCAACGAGTCCTGGGGTTACGGCCAGCGGGTCGCGGACGAGGAGGCGTTCTACGTCCGGTTCGCCGGCCTGGTCGACGCGCTGCTCGACAACCCGCTGATGTTCGGCTACTGCTACACGCAGCTCACCGACGTCTTTCAGGAAGAGAACGGCATCTACCGCTTCGACCGCAGCAGCAAGTTCGACGTACCGCGGATCAAGGCCGTGCAGACCCGGCCCGCCGCCTACGAGAAGGACTGAATCGCGAGGCTGCCTGCCGCGACCAGGACCCACAGGATCGCTCCGAGGAGGAGCGCCCGGGGTCCTGTGTCGCGGAGCTCCTTCGGCCGCAGCGACAGACCGATCGCGACCAGCGCGGACGTGATCAGGAACGTGCCGATCGTGCTCAAGGTCGGCAGCCAGCTCAGCGGCACCAGGCCGGCCGACCGCAGGCCGGAGGCGGCGATGAAGCCGATCAGGAAGAGCGGGACGAGCTTGCGCCACGGCAGGCGCTGGGCGCTCGAGGTCCGAGCGTCGCGGCGCGACTTCAGCACGACGAGCGTCAGCACGATCGGAACCAGCATCAAGGACCGGGTCAGCTTGACCACGATCGCCTGGTCCCCGGCCTGCTGGCTGTAGGCGTACCCGGCCGCGACCACCGACGACGTGTCGTTGATCGCCGTACCCGCCCAGAGTCCGAAGGCTTCCGGGCTGAGGCCCATCAGGTGGCCGAGCGGCGGGAAGGTCAGTACGGCGACCACGTTGAAGGTGAAGATCGTCGCCAGTGCGTAGGCGACCGATGAGCGCTTGGGATTGATCGCGGCCGTGGTGGCGGCAATCGCCGAGGCGCCGCAGATCGCCGTACCGACGCCGATCAACGTCTGCGTGTCACCACGGACGCCGAGCAGGCGGCCGAACAGCCAGGCCCCGCCGAGTGCGAGCGCCAGCGTGCCGAGCATCACAGGCAAGGACGAGCTGCCGACGCGCGCGACCTGCTGAAGAGACAGGCCAGTCCCCAGTACGACGATCGACAGCTGGAGCAGCGTCTTCCCGGCGAAGGCGTAGCCGGGGCGGCAGCGCTCGGACCGCGCCGCCGGGATCAGCAGGCCGACCAGCACACCCAGCACGATCCCGAACACCGGACCGCCGACCACGGGCACGAGCCGCCCGAGGGGAACCGCGGCCGCAGCAAGCGCCAGCACGACGGCCAGCCCGGGCAACCGCCGAAACCCCGCACGGAGCGCCGCGCCGAGCCGGGCGCGCAGCGGGTGGTCGAGAGCAGCGGTCGGGGCGACTGGTGGCCTAACCTCGACCTGCACCATCGACCGGTTCTCCTCCGCTAGAAATGTACGCACATTTAAGCTAGGAGATGACCGGACATTTGGCAACCCCGGTGACCGACGGAGGCAGGACCCCGATGACCGAGCGCAGGCTCGACCGCTCCGGCGGCCAGCCGCTCTGGAAGCAGTTGCAGCAGGAACTGGTCCGCCGGCTGCGGGCCGGGGAGTTCGACGACCTCTTCCCCGGTGAGCTCGCGCTGGTCGAGGACTACCAGGTCAGCCGGCACACCGTCCGCCAGGCGCTCGCCCAGCTCCGCGCGGACGGCCTGATCGTCGCCGAACGCGGCCGCCAGCCGCGCGTCGCCACCGCGCCCGAGATCCGGCAGCCGATGGGCGCCCTCTACAGCCTCTTCTCCTCGGTCGAGGCGTCCGGCCTGACCCAGCACAGCGTCGTACGGGCGCTGGACATCCGGGCCGACGGCGTCATCGCGGCCCGCCTCGACCTGGAGGCGTCGATCCCGCTCCTCTACCTCGAGCGTCTCCGCTTCGCCGGCGACGAGCCGCTGGCCCTGGACCGGGTGTGGCTGCCGGCATCACTCGCCGAACCGCTCCTGGATGCCGACTTCACCCACACGAGCCTCTACAACGAGCTCGCCGCCCGCACCGGGCTCCACCTCGACCACGGCCGCGAGGACATCCGCGCCGTCGTACCCACACCGGCCGAGCGCACGCTGCTGCACTGCCCGCCGGACGCCGCGGCCTTCTCGATCAACCGGCAAGGTACGTCGCAGAACACCCCGATCGAGTGGCGTCACACCCTGGTCCGTGGGGACCGGTTCGCCCTGTCCGCCGAGTTCTCCGCCAAGACCGGGTACCGCCTGACAGCCAAGGCGTGACCGGTCAGAGGTTGGTCATCCGCTCCTGAGCCTCGGCGTACCGGCCGCCCTGGATCTGGATCTTCGCGCCGGCGTCGTCGATCTCGGTCAGCTCGTCCGCGGACAGCTCGATGCCCGCGGCACCCAGGTTCTCGTCCAGCCGGTGCAACTTGCGCGTACCCGGGATCGGCACGATCCACGGCTGCTGCGCGAGCAACCAGGCCAGTGCGATCTGCGCCGGGGTGGCGCCCTTGCGGCTCGCAATCGCGGTCAGCAGCTCGACGATCGCCTGGTTGTGCTCACGGGCGTCCGGTTCGAAGCGCGGAATCGTACTGCGGATGTCGTTGGCCGGATCGAAGTCCGTCGACGAGGTGATCGTGCCGGTGAGGAATCCCTTGCCCAGTGGGCTGTACGGGACAAACCCGATGCCCAGGTCGGCGCACGCAGCCAGCACCTCCTCTTCCGGCCGGCGCCACCAGACCGAGTACTCGCTCTGGATCGCAGTCACCGGATGAACGGCGTGTGCCCGCCGGATCGTGGCGGCTGACGCTTCGGACAGACCGAAGTACTTGACCTTCCCCGCTTCGACCAGGTCCTTCACGGTGCCGGCGACCTCCTCGATCGGCACCTCCGGGTCGACCCGGTGCTGGTAGTACAGGTCGATCACGTCCACACCGAGCCGCTGCAACGACCCGTCGACGACCTGCCTGATGCTCTCCGGCCGACTCGTCACGCGCCCCCGCGGCTTCCGCTCCACCGGGTCGATGTCCCAGCCGAACTTGGTCGCGATCACCACCTGATCCCGGTACGGCGCGAGAGCCTCGCCAACGAGCTCCTCGTTCGCGTACGGCCCGTAGATCTCCGCGGTGTCGAAGAACGTGACGCCCCGCTCCACCGCGGTACGGATCAGCCCGACCATCTCCTGCCGATCGGGCCGGTCACTGTACCCGCCGGTCATGCTCATACACCCCAGCCCCAGCGCGGATACCTCCGGACCGTTCGTCCCCAGCCTGCGCTTCTCCATGCCCCTACTCCCGTCTACACGTCAATCCGCTCCGACCGTAGGCCGATCCGCCACAACCAGGGAGGCACTGCCAGTACACCCTTGCCGGCAAGAACAACCAGCCCGCTGTGGTGCTGTGGTTCAGCGAGAACCTCACCGCTCGCGACCACAGGCGGTGAATGCGGCACGCGAGACCACGACCCGCTTGGCGAGCGAGTCGGCCGCGACCAGCGCTGTCATAACCCGGCGACGCAGAAGCCCCGCCTGTACTCGAGACTGGTCTGGCCGGGCCGTGGGTGAGTCTGCGGTGACAGAGACAGGAAGGGGTGCATTTCAACAGGTAGTGCCGAGCCGCGGGTAGTGCGGTTGAGCGTGGTCGGGTCGGTGTGTACGGCGTCTCGCCGGTGCACTACCTGTCCGTTTTTCCCCGGCTCCACGCAACGTCGTCCGCCGCAGTAGGCCACCACAACTGCCGACCTGGTGCGGGCCGTGGCCGGCTGGCTCCTGGGGCGCGGGAGACCCTTCGGCCCAGACTGCGCAGACTGGGCGACGTTGCCCACCGGAATCGATCGGATCTCGACCGATCGAGCTCGTCCGGTGCCGCCGGCTCGAGGAACGCCCACACATGAGGCAGGAGCGCGGGATATCCACAGTCCGTGGACGGTGCAGGCAACACCACGAGACCGCTCAGTGAGCCGGTCGCCAGGACCGCGGTGTTCTCGCGAGCGGGCGACGGAGGAGCACGGGTGTGGTCGAGGAAGGGCGGGCGAGGCAGACCGGCGGGCGAGTGGAGCGAGCGTTAGCCGGCTGGGAGGGGTAGACCGAGTAGGCGGGTGCCGTTGTCCCAGCAGACTGCGCGTAGCCAGTCGTCGCCTAGGTCGAGGGACTCCAGCGCCGAGAGTTGAACGGCGTACTCATACGGGATGTTCGGGAAGTCCGAGCCCAGCACGATCCGGTCCTGCAGGTCGCCGAGTCGCGAGGTCAGCGAGCGCGGAAAAGGCATCAACGCCTCCGTGAACGGCGTCAGTGCCATCGTCGTATCCAGATGCACATTCGGGTACGACGTAAGCCGCAAATGCTCCTCGTACTCAGGCATCCCCAGATGCGCAATCACCGCGGTCAACCGAGGATGCCTCCGCAACACCTCCCCAAACGGCCCCGGCCCCGTATGCCGCCCCGGAATCGGCCCCGACCCGCAATGCACCACCACCGGCACACCGGCCTCCGCCAGCTGACCCCAAACAGAATCAAGCTCATCGTCGCGCGGGTCGTAACCCCCCACCTGCACGTGAACCTTGAAGATCCGTGTCCCGGCCTCCAACGCCTCCCGCACATAGGCCGCCGCCCCAGGCTCAGGAAAGAACGTCCCGCTCGAAACGCACCCCGGCGTCGCCTCGGCGAAGTCCCGCGCCCACGTGTTGAGCCACCCCGCCATCCCCGGCTTGTGCGGGTACACCAACGCCGGAAACGCTCGCACACCCAGCGCCTCGAGCGTCTTCAGCCGTTCCTCCACCGACGTCCGGTAGTTGATCGGCCACGCCGTCCCGTAGTGCTCCGACGCCTGGTCGAAGTACGCCCAGACCGCGTTCATCACCTGGTCCGGCAGGAAGTGCACATGTACGTCGACCAAGCCGTCGAGGCCGAGCCGCCGCCACCACCCGGGAACGTCCGCGTCACGCATCCCCACACTGTAGGTGCCCCGCGACTACCCCAAGCGGAACAGGTCGTCAGCCGGCACCCACGAGACCGACAGATCGAGGTCCAGAACGACGCCACGAGTCAGCGCTTCGAAGGCGGCCTGCACAGCGCGGCTCGGCTCGTCGCGGCGGCACACCAGCGCCCAAGTCCACACCGGCACCGGCTCGACCACCGGCCGCCGGACCAGATCGGGCGGCAGCGGGGTCTCGTCCCGCTTGGGCGACCGGATCACCGGCCGGCGCAACCGTCGTACGTGCTCGAATAAGGCCTGCCCGGTGATCCCGTGGTCGTCGATCCGGACCACCTCGGCACCGGTCTCGCGAGCGAACTCGACCGCGTAGATGTTCCACGACGCCCAGGTCGCAGTGTCGGCGTCGACGAGTACGGCGGTGTCCTTCGCGCGTACGGCGGAGTCGTCGCGACCCCACGAGATCGCGGACAACTGGTCCGCCCCGATCAGGCGGCCTTCCAACTCCTGCTCGGCCAGGTCGGTCGCGCGTACCCAGCAGATCGCCAGGTCGATGCTGCCGTCCGCCACCCGCCCCGCCTGCGTGTGCGACGGCATCACCCACGCGTCGACGAGCAACTGTGCGACTCCGGACGTCCGCTCGACCAGATCGGGCGGTCGCCAGCTCACATACCCGAGCCGGACCGGTTCGGTCGCCGCCAGGCCGACCGCCGTACGGCGCAACTCGGCGGCCTGCTCGAGCAGAGCCCGCGCCCGCGGCAGCAGCGCCTCGCCCTGCGCGGTCAGCGTGACGGTACGGCGGTCGCGGTCGAACAACCGCACACCGAGGTCCCGCTCCAGCGACTTGATCTGCTGCGACAGCGAAGGGCCGGCGATGTGCAGGCGAGCCGCGGCGCGACCGAAGTTGAGCTCCTCGGCCACGGCGACGAAGTAGCCCAGCTGCCGCAGTTCCACGGGCTCGATCGTAGTAGGCCGCGCCTCTCAGCTGGGAGCAAACCGGTCGTGGAAAACCATCAATGGTTCGACAACGATCGAAGTACAACTCCTTCAGAAAGAGAGCCTCATGAGCCACCAGAAAGTCGCCGTCGTCACCGGTGCGTCCTCCGGCATCGGCGCGGCACTCGTCCCGGCGTACCGCAAACTCGGGTACGCCGTGGTCGCGAACTCCCGCACCATCGAGCCGTCGGACGACCCGCTGGTGCTGACCGTCGCCGGTGACATCGCGGCGCCGGGCGTCGGCCGCCGGATCGTCGAGCGGGCGCTCGAGACGTTCGGCCGGGTCGACACCCTGGTCAACAACGCGGGCGTCTTCGTCGCGAAGCCGTTCACCGAGTACACCGCCGAGGACTTCGACCTGGTCACCGGCGTGAACGTGCGCGGGTTCTTCGAGATCACCCAGCAGGCCGTTGCCGCGATGGTTGCCCAGGGCACCGGCCACGTCATCGGCATCACCACCAGCCTGGCCGACCACGCGAACAGCAACGTGCCGTCCGCGCTCGCCTCGCTGACCAAGGGCGGCCTGAACTCCGTCACCAAGTCCCTCGCCACCGAGTACGCCGCCCGCGGCATCCGGTTCAACGCCGTCGCTCCCGGAGTGATCCGGACGCCGATGCACCCGGCGGAGACCCACGAGTTCCTCGCCGCCCTGCACCCGGTCGGCCGGATGGGCGAGATCGACGAGATCGTCGACGCGGTCCTGTTCCTGGAAGGCGCGAACTTCGTGACCGGCGAGATCGTGCACGTCGACGGCGGCCAGCAGGCGGGTCACTGAACCATGGCCATCCCCACAAGGAGATTCTCATGACCGAGCTCGAACTTTTGCACAGCGTTCTCGACCAGTGGAAGGCCGGCGTCGACGCCCACGAGCCCAAGGACGTCGCCGCCCTGTTCGCCGACGACGCGATCTTCCAGGGCTTGCACCTGTACGGCGTCGGCCCCGACGACGTCGCCGCGTACTACGACTCACAGCCGCTCGGACTGCAGGCGTCGTACGGCGTCCTGGAGACCCGGCGGCTCGCGGACGACGTGGTCCTCGGGTACGTCGCCGTCGACTTCACGTTCACCGATCGGCCGGCCATCTCGGTCTACCTGAGCCTCATCGTCCGCCGGCTCGGCGACTCCGGGCAGGTCTTGCACTACCAGGTTTCCCGACTATAGTTGGCGTCACCAACATTGGCGACACCAACAAAAGAGGAAACGATGAACGCGATTGCCGATCGGCTCGAGATCACGGACCTGTTCGCGGAGCTGGCGCGGGTGCTGGACGAGGGCACCCCGGACGAGCTGCGGAACGTCTACACGAAGGACGTGGTGGTGCAGTCGCCGCGCGGCGGTGAGATCCACGGGATCGACGACGTCGTCGCCTTCGTCGCGGCCACGGCCGACGCCAAGACCCAGCACCTGCACAGCAACATCGTCGTGATCCTCGACGGGGACCGCGCGGACGCAACGGCCACCCAACTGGTGTTCTTCTTCCGCGAGGGCGAGGCGCCGCACCACCGGGCGGGCGTGCACACGAAGTACTCCGCCGTACGCACGCCGGCAGGCTGGCGCTTCGACCGGGCGACCATCTCCCCGGTCTGGCAGGAGGTCTGATACTTGACCCCATGACTGTGAAGGAACTGCGACTGGTCGTGACGGCGGACGACTACGACGAGGCGGTGGCGTTCTACCGGGACGTGCTCGGGCTGCCGGAGCGGGCGTCGTACTCGTCGGAGAACGGGCGGGTGGTGATCCTCGAGGTCGAGCGGGCCACCCTGGAGATCGCGGACCCGGGCCAGGCCGACCTCATCGACGAGGTCGAGGTCGGCCGCCGGGTCGCCGGGAAGTACCGCGTCGCGCTCGAGGTGGACGACTCGGCCGCGACCACCCGGCGGCTGGCCGACGCCGGCGCAACCGTGATCGCCGAGCCGACCCGCACCCCGTGGAACTCGCTGAACGCGCGGCTGGAGACGCCGGGCGGGATCCAGCTGACTCTGTTCACCGAGCTTGACCTCAAGTGAACTCGAAGTGTTGAGGTAGGCGGCATGTGGGAGATCGACGAACTGGACCTGGACGCCTACCTCGACCGGATCGGGCACCCGCGGGTCGCGCCGTCCGCGGACAGTCTGCACAGCCTGCACCGGGCGCACGTGCTGGCGATCCCGTTCGAGAACATCGACGTGATCCTCGGCACGCACCCGGGGATCGGGTTGGCCGCAATCCAGTCGAAGCTGGTACGGCGACAGCGCGGCGGCTACTGCTACGAGCACACGCTGCTGTTCGGCGCCGCGCTGGAACGGCTCGGGTTCGAGGTCGAACGCCGGGTCGCCCGGGTGCAGCCGCACAAGTCGGGGCCGCGGACGCACGCGCTGCTCAAGGTCGGCGTCGACGGGCAGGAGTTCCTAGCCGATGTCGGGTTCGGCGCCGGCCAGCTCTACCCGACCCCGCTGAAGGACGGCATGGTCGTGGACCAGGGCGGCTGGGACCATCGCCTGACCGTCGACGGCGACGTGTGGACGCTGGAGAAGCAGACTCCGGACGGCTGGGTTCCGCAGCACGCATCCAACGACGAGCCGGTCCGCCCGATCGACTACGAGGTCTACCACCACTACGTCTCGACCCACCCGCACTCGCCCTTCACCGGCCGCCCGGTGGTGATGCGCGTCGCCGACGGCGTCGTCCGGCGACTGATCGGCGACGAGCTCACCACCGAGTACGCCGACGGTCGCGTCACCACCCGCGCCGTACCGGCCGCGGATCTCCCGGCTGCGTTGGCCGGTCTCGACGTCGTCCTCAGCGACGAAGAGATCGACCGCCTAAAGCTTCTCTAGGCGTCTCGGTCCGGAACGACTCCCCCAGCTCCGGCCCCAGGCCGAAGTAGTGCCGGAAGTTGTAGATCAACGGCGACCACACCCCCGGATCGACGTACGACGTTCCCGGTACGACGATCCGCTCGTCGGCATGCACCCGCAACACCTCGGCCTGAACGAGCAGGAAGTTGCCATCAGCACCGATATCCACCCGGACGGCGGACGCCTCGAACTGCACCGGGCACTCCGCCACCCTCGGCGGACCGACCACCTCGGACGCGACCGGAGTCAGGCCGGCCGCCTTGAACTTCTCCCGTTCGAGGCGAAAGCGGGGCCGCTTGTGGTCCGGCACCGGATCGCGACCGGTCAGCGGCGCGAGTCGCTCGACCGCCTCCCACAGCTCCGGCGACGGAAAGCTGATCACCAGCTCAGGTCGATGCTGGAGGTTGTACCCGGTCTGACCGGTCGTGCCGAGACCGAGGACGACGATGTCGCCGAGTGCCCACGCCGACGACATCGGGGCGAGGTTGGCGGTGCCGTCGGCGTTCTCGGTGGAGAGCAGTGCGACCGGCGTACCGACGTACAGGATGGACGGTTCGATCGTCAGGTGCGTCATGGGTGCCGACGCTAGGCGGCGATCACTTCGGCAGAGGCCGAACAGTGCGGACGGCATGATGGGAGCATGAACGAGCGAAGCGAGTTCATCATCAAACACAGCCCACCTTGCGCCTCATCCGCGCCCGGAGCGAAGCGAGGACGTGGATGAGGATGCAGACGGAAGGGCAGGAGCTGGCCGCATGGGCCAGGATGCTGGCCGATGCCACTCGGGCGACGGTCTGCCTGGCGCTGCTCGACGGACGAGCCTGGACGGCGACCGAACTGGCTCGGGTGGCGAAGGTCTCACGGCCGACGATCAGCGAGCACCTCAACCTGCTCGTCGACGGCGGGCTGCTCACCGAGGTCCGGCAAGGGCGGCACCGCTATCTGAAACTGGCCGGTCCGGACACGGCCGAGTTGATCGAAGGGCTTGCAGCGCTGGCTCCGCACCGCACCGAGGAGCTGAGCAGCCTGTCGGCGGTGAGTAAGCGGGACGCGTTCGCACGGGCCCGAACCTGCTACGACCATCTCGCCGGCAAGCTCGGTGTGGCGCTGGCGGACGCGATGACCGAGCGCGGCTTGATCGACTGGTCGGAAGGCGTCGCGCTGACGCCGGAAGGCAATGCCTGGTTGGAAGATCTCGGCATCGTGGTCGAACGGCGACGCGGCCGGCCCGCACTGCGATCGTGCCTGGACGTGACCGAACGCAGGCCGCACTTGGCCGGCGCGGTCGGCGCTGCCTTGTGCGAACATGCTTTGCAACAAGGCTGGGTGACCCACATCACGGGCGGCCGCGCGCTGAAGGTCACCGGCTCCGTGCGTGAGTTGGGCCTGCCGACCGGGATCGTGCGAGAACTGGTGCCCACAGTCTGAGAAGACCCCGTGTGAACACGCTCCCAGGAGGCGCCGGGCGCGGAAACCACCTAGCCTTCGGCCATGACTGAGTTCGAGCCCGGCACCGAACTGGTGTCCCGTCTGCCGCTGCCCAGCCATGTGATCGTCCTCGTGGACGGCAAGTGGCGTCCCGGCTGGCTGATCGGCCGTGAGCACGAGGCGACGGGATGGACCGGCCTGGTGCAGTACGAGGGCGACGACGGCGCCGAGCGGACGGAACGCCTCCCGGCGGACCGGATCGCCCTGCCGGAGTCGCACCGACCGAGCGAACAAGCGTCATAGCGCAGGGAGGGATGTAGGGAGGGCAGCGATAGAGCACGAAGGCCCCCGGTGCTCACCGGGGGCCTTCGTGCGTAACGCGGCCGTGGCGCCTCTCGACGACGAGAACCCCGGCCCAGGCCCTTCGGGCGGTTGACCTGGGACGGGATCCTCAGTGGCGTTACACACGGTGTATCGCTGGTGACGGCCCGGGTGTTACACGATCGCAAAAGAAGTCCGAGCCAACCGCCGGGAACAGGGAGCGACCCCGGTGCACGTCCCTGAACACCGGGGCCTGGAGAACCGGCCTCTCGAGCGACCGTGCCTCTTGACTGTCAGGTGCCCCACCAGTAACCAGGCATTCACTCGAACGTGCTAGAAGTGCACGGCCAGCAGCACGCGCCCGCTCTCCGAACTGCGGATGTCCAGCGCCTTGATCTCGTTGCGCTGCAGCTTCGTGGTCGCGGCCGGCTTGACCGTCGTCCCCGGCGCCGCTGTCCAGCTGGCGATCAGCTGTGCCTTTCCGGACTTGTCAGTGACGTAAAGCTCGTAGCCGCGGGCGCGTTCGCTCGGCGTCGCCAGCTCGTCGTACCGGCAGCTGATCTCGATCGTCGTACCCCAGCGCTCCGGCACCAGCCGCGCGTCCGCAGTGAGCTTGCTGGCCACGGTCTGCGCGAGGACCACGTAGTCACCCTGGGGCTCCTCGCGGCTCAGCGGGACCACGATCAGCGCGCTGACCGCGGCCGCCGTCGCAGCGACTCCTGCGATCGCCATGCCGACCCGGACCCGGCGCTTGCGGGTGTCCCGCTGGACCTCGCGGACCAGGCCGGGCAGCAGGTTCGGCGGGGTGGCGGTGATGGTCGCGAGGGCACGGTCGTCGGGCAACGCGGCCAGCGCCATGGGCATGTCGGACAGCGAGGCCACCTCGGCGGAGCACTCGTCGCAGGTCAGCAGGTGCTCCTCGTACTCGCGCCGCTCCTGCGCCGACAACGCGCCGAGCAGGTACGCCGCATCCCACTCCCGGTACGGATCGCTCACTGGCTGGTCACCCCCTTCTCCTGCAACGCGAGCTTCAGAGCCCGCAACCCGTAGTGCAGCCGCGACTTCACGGTGCCTGACGGGATGTCCAGCTCCTCGGCTATATCAGTGACAGTACGACGCCCGTAGTAGGCACGAACAATCACTTGCCGATGTTCCTCCGACAACTGTGCCAGGGACTCGGCCACCAGCCACGCGTCGAGGACGGCGTTCGCGTGGTCGGCGCTCGGGTTCTCCGGCAGGTCGTCGCTGGCCACCTCGCGGCTGACCCGGGCACTGCGCCGGTCGTCGATGACGAGATTGCGCGCCACCGTGAACAGCCAGGCCCGGGCCCCCGCCTCGTCCTCGGTCAGGATCTGCGGCCGGCGCCAGGCGCGCAGCAGCGTCTCCTGCACGACGTCCTCGGCCAGCCGGTCGTCACCGGTCAGCCGGACCACGAACCGCCACAGGGCCGGTGCGTGCACGTCGTGCAACTCACGCAACAGCGCCGCCCGGTCATCGGCCATCGGCGCTCCTGCTCTGTCACGCATCGGGCGGTCCCGGCCGGGATCACTCCGCTGTCACGGTTGCCTTCTTCGGTGCTGCTCGCTCGACCGCCCAGGCGCCGTTGCCCAGGAATGCGATCAGCAGGAAGGCGAAGCAGAACAGCGCCGCCTTCTCGCCACCATTCTGCACAGGAAGCAAAGCATCCACCTGGTGCACTGTGAAGTACGCGTACGCCATCGATCCCGAACAGAGCAGCGCAGCGTACCTGGTGCCCAGGCCGATCAGCACCAGCGCGCCGCCGGCGAACTGGATCGCGGCCGCCCACCACGACGGCCAGGCGAACAGCTCGGACTGTTTCGTGCCGAGCACGCCGAACAGCGCCGCAGCGCCGTGACAGCAGAACAGGAACCCGATCACGATCCGGAAGACGGCGATCACTTGCTTCTGGTAGCGCTCCAGCACCTTCATGGCCTCACTCCTCGAGGGTGTAGGGGTCGTCGCCCTTCCGAACGAGACAGGCCGGTGCCGGGTTCAACACATCGTGACTTTCAGATCACACTCCGAATCGGTTGCGCTCGCCGTACTGGCTTTGCTAGGTGGAAGCCGTACGTCGCGGTCGCCAGGCCGACGCCCCAGACCAGGTAGGCCGGGACCGCCACCCAGAAGAACGCGTCGGGCAGGCCGATATCGCCGTACATGGGCTTGCCCTGGATCGCGGCGACGATCATCTGGAGCAGGCCGACACCGAAGTACGCCGTGATGCCGCCGCCGAGCCCGGCGCCGGGAAGCAGCAGCATCCAGCGCGGGAAGATCCGGCCGAGGCGATAGACCAGCAGCAGCGGCAGCGCGATGCCGGCGAGCAGGAAGCCGGCCTCGAACAACACCATCGAGAGGCTCGCGCCGTACGGCGTCTTGTCGAAGCCGACGGCTGCCTGCGCGGCCAACCGGATCAGGCAGCCGGCGACCGCGGCCCACGCGCCGACGTACGCCCAGCGCGGGATCTCCGCAAGCGAACGCCGCGGGCCGAGCCGGCGTTGGTAGGTCAGGGCGGTTCGGCCGAGGAGTACAGCACCACCGAGAGCGGCGAACCGGCTCAGCATTCCCGGCAGATCGAACGGGAGTCCGAGGCCTGGCAGCACGCCGCCGACCACATCGAGCAAGGCGAAGGCAGCGGCCGCCACCCAAGCGGCTGCCAGAGCCCACAGCGTTCGGATCAGGAACCAAGAGCTTGGTCGGCGATCCACAGCCAGGACGGCCGCGGCACTGAGCACGCACAGCACGACTGCGGCCCAGTCCGGGATCAGCAGATCGCCGCCTGGGAACTTCCAGTCCGGTGCGTGGCCGGTCGCGAACCAGATGCGGAGACATCCGTACGCCGCTGCCCAGAGGAGTGTTGCGGTGCGTGCCATGGGATCAATCTCAGTCGGTCCCGCGACGGCGCGGATCCCTCCGGCGGGGGAACCTGCTCCATCGGGCGGGTGGCGTGCTCAGCGGGCGTCGTAAAGCTCGCGGAGCGTCCGGAGGAACACCTGACGGTCGGCGGCCGGGAGGGTGGCGAGCAGGCGGTCTTCTTCGACCCGGATGCCTTTGCGCACCGAGCGCCGTACCCGGCGGCCCTTCGCCGTGATCGAGAGCAGCCGCACCCGGCGGTCGCCCGGATCAGGCGTGCGCTCGATCAGGCCGGCGTCCTGCAGCTCGTCGAGGGTGCCGATGATGCGCGACTTGTCCGCCCCGATCGCCTCCGCGAGCGCGGCCTGGGTCCGGACCGGGGTGTCATCGAGCGCGGTCAGTACGGCGTAACCCCACATCGAGACGTCGTTCGCCTCGAGCACGGGCAGCTCCGCCGCGATGAGCGCCCGCATCAACGGCGCAATCATCGCGGCGAGATCGGGGCGCTCGTCGCTCACGCCAGGGAAGATAGCACTGGCGCAATCATAAGCTGGCGCATACGATAAGCGCATGCCTACAGTTGATTACGTTTCCCTCGACGCACAAGCGGTCCGGGCCGGCATGGAGCTGGTCACGCGTGTCACCGACGCCGATCTCGCCAAGCCGACGCCGTGCAGGTCCTGGACGCTGTACGGTCTGCTCGCGCACATGGCGACGCAGCACTACGGCTTCGCCGCCGCCTCCCGTGGTGACGGCGACGAAGCCCTGTGGAAGGTCCGCGACCTGGGCGCCGACCCGGTCAAGGCGTACCTCGACTCCGCGGAGCATGTCCTGGAGGCGTTCGCCGAGGACGGCGTGACCGAGCGCCTGTTCCCGCTGCCGGAGTTCGGCACCGACCAGCCGTTCCCCGGGCAGCAGGCGATCAGCTTCCACTTCATCGACTACGTGGTGCACGCCTGGGATGTCGCGAAGTCGATCGGCGCCACGGTCACCTTCACTCCCGAGGTCCTGGATGCCGCACGTGACGTGGCCCAGCTCGTCCCCACCGGCGAACTCCGGCTGACCCCCGGCTCCCCCTTCGGCCCCGACATCCCATGGTCGGGCACCGACCCTCTGGACAAGATCCTGGCCCACCTCGGCCGCAATCCCGCCTGGCCCAACTAGTCCTCACAACCAAGCCCGTCGCTGTCGCGGTCCAGGTCGTAGACGTCGTCGCCGACGACTGTGACCGGGCCGCGCACGTACTCCGGCCCGTTGCCGCTGCCACCTGAACAGTCCACGTCACTGGCGATCGGGACGCAGCCGCCGCTGTAGTTCGGATCGCAGCCGGACTCCTGCGCCTCCTCGACCTTGGTGCCGACCGTGGTCACCTGCGTCCGCGGCTGCTTGACCACCTCCTGCTTGATGAGCTCCTTCGCCGTCTGCCTGCCGTCGACGATCGTCACCTCGTAGGTCAGCCGGCGCGTGCCGTTGACTCCTTGCGTGGTGACGGATTTCTCGCCTTTCGGCACCGAGGAATCCGTCACCGTCTTCGTCTTGAACGGAATGACCTTGAACTCCACCACGGTCTTCTTGGTCGTCACCGGCTTGGGCTTGGCTGCCGTCGTGGTCACTGCCTTTGGAGTTGGAGTCGGAGTCGGCGTGACCACCGCCTGACTTCCCACCACCGCAGCCGGCTCGGCGACTTCCGACGTACCGCTGGATCCGCAACCACCCGCGACCAGCAGGAGCGCAGGCAGCAGCGCAGCACGAGACAAACGCACGATTCCCCCCAACCCGCCGCAGTTTCCCCCCGCGGCGGGATTGTCAGCACCCGGACCTCCCGGGTGAGTTCCGATCTGTACCACCACGACCCGTTTGAAGTCGAGGGCCGAACCCCTGGGCAGTCGGAAAATTTCGATGCTTGGTAAGCGCTTGCCACCCCTGGGCACCGGTGCGAGGCTCGCGGGCACACCACTGGAGGAGAGGGTCCATGTTGGCTGTTCTGGGAAGACTTCGCCGCGCGGCTCTGGTGAGCGTGCCGGCGATCATGGTGGCGACTCTGATCGTTCCGACCCCGGCGTCCGCGGCCGTCACGGAGTACCCGGCGGTGACCCTGAACCGGGTCACGTCGAGCGCCGGGTTCGTGCATCCGGGGCTCGCGGTCAGCGCGGACTCGCTGGAGCGTGCCCGCACGCAGGTGCAGGCCGGCGTCGAGCCCTGGGCGTCGTACTACGCCGCCATGATCGCAACGTCGTACGCGTCCACGACGTTCAGCTCGCGGAACCAGGGGCCGGTCGTGGACCGGCCGGCGAACAGCGCGTTCAACTCCCAAGGCGTGCAGTCGCAGTTCATCGACGACGCGTTCCGCGCGTACACGCAGGCGATTCTCTACGTGATCACCGGCAACCCGGTGCACCGCGCGAACGGCCTGAAGCTGGTCCGGATCTGGAGCCACATGAATCCGGCCGCGTACGCCTACTACCCGGACGCGCACATCCACAGCGGCCCACCGCTGATGCGGATGCTGGCGGCCGCGGAGATCCTTCGGTACTCGAGCGTGAACCCGGGCACCGACGGCTACGACCTGCAGTGGAACGACGCCGACACCGCCGAGCTCACCGCGAACCTGATCGCGCCGATGACGCAGACCTTCCTGTACCGCAACCGCAACTTCATGAACCAGCACAGCTACTCGCTGATCGGCGCGCTCGCGGGCTACGTCTTCACCGACAACCTGCCCCGCTACACCGAGGCGGTCGAGTGGTTCTCGGTGAACTCCACCAACCCCGACGACGACACGAACGGCGCGCTCGCCAAGGTGATGCCGGTGATCGCGAAGGACGACCCGCGCAACCCGTACCGGCGTACGTTCGTGCAACTGCAGGAGATGGGCCGCGACCAGGCGCACGCCTGGGACGACGTCAGCATGCTCACCCAGCTCGCCCGCGTCATCGACATCCAGGGCACTCGACTGGACCCACTGCGCGGGACGGTGTCCACGCGGCCGAACGCGGTCTCGCCGTGGAAGTTCGGCGACTACCGCCTGCTGCGCGGCTCGGAGCAGTTCTTCGCGTTCATGCTCGGCAAGGACATCCCCTGGATCGACACCACCGGACGCGGCGGCGTGCTCTCCCAGGCGTACCGCGGCCGGATCTTCGACCCCACCAACGAGCTGTACCACCTCTACAAGGACAAGCTCGGCGACGATGCCATCCGGGCGATCGCGCCGAGCATCACCGAGCTCGCGACCCGGCAGGACGCGGCCGCACGGTTCTACTGGGGCACCGCGTCGTACAACTACTGGAACAGCAACCCGGACTGGAACCCGGACTCCTGGCTGTCCTTCCCGGCCTCGGTCGCCGGCACGGTCCCACCGGTCCAGCAGAACGCGCTGATCCAGGCGGAGACGCGGACGTTCCCGATCACCTCTGGTACGTCGGTCCACGACGGCTACGTCCGGATGGAGGCGAGCCGGGCCGGTACGACGATCGCCGTACGATCACTGCTCTACGACAACCGGAACGGCTACAGCCCGGTCGGGGTTCTGGTCCGCACGAACGGCACGGCGACCTTGCAGATCCGCAAGGAGCGGGCGCTGGCGCCGTACCACTCGTTGACCGTGCCGGACACGAAGGGCGCTTGGCGCTACCTCACCTACGACATGGACACCGCGAAGCTGCGCGGCAGCGCGGGCGGTGAATCGCTCGCGTACTACACGATCGTCGGGTCCTCGAAGGTTGCCGTGGACATCGATGCGGTCAACCTGCAGGCCAAGAGCCAGCTCACGCCGCCGACCTTCCCCGAGGGCTCAGACACCCGCCTGGTCGCGATTGCAGGAGAGCCGCTGCGCGCAGACCTTTCGGCCACCGGGACTGTGAACTACACCGCCGGCACTGCGCTCCCGAGCCAAGCCACCCTGGACGCGCAATCCGGAGTGTTGACGTGGACGCCCACGGCCGGCCAGGTCGGAGAGCACAAGACCTTCGTCGTGGCCGACGACGGCACAACGAACTCCGTGCTCCGCGTATCAATCACGGTCGCCGCCAACCGCCAGAACGCCATCGACGCCGCCCTCGAGGGTTACGACCCCGCGACCGCTTACGTCC
This sequence comes from Kribbella sp. NPDC050820, assembly GCF_040653975.1. NCBI lineage: Bacteria > Bacillati > Actinomycetota > Actinomycetes > Propionibacteriales > Kribbellaceae > Kribbella > Kribbella sp. NPDC050820. The sequence goes on along the minus strand of NZ_JBFAHB010000006.1, from coordinate 150,431 downwards.
GGTCAAGCGCGGCCGCGGTCACCTCGGCCGCGGCGCTGGCGACCTCGCACCTCGAGTCCGACAGCGCGACCTTCGCCGCCGACCTCGTCGCCGTACAGAAGGCAGTCGCCGCGCTGGAGAAACTCACGCCCACGCTGGCGGACGACGGCTCGATCGACTACTGGGGCCGGGCGACCTCGGCGACCATCACGCCGGTTGCCATCGGCAACATGCTGGACGGCGACATGAACACCTTCTCGGGTGATCTCCGCGCGCCGGCGATCATCGACTACGGCAACGCCTTCCGGGTCCGGGCCGACGCGTTCGGGCTGCAGGCGCGGTACAACTTCGCCAACCGCTCGGAAGGCGCCAACGTGTACGGCTCCAACGACGGCCGGACCTGGACCCTGTTGTCGTCGCGGGAGACCACCAACACCAGTGACCGGGCGTTCGAGCTGGAGACGATCCCGGTCCGCGACGAGGTGAAGAACCTGAGCTTCCGGTTCCTCAAGCTCCAGGTCGACCATCCCGGCGTGCCGACCGATCCGGCGTACCCGGGCCTGTCCAGCTTCAGCGAGTTCCGGGTGCACGGCGAGCGGATCGAGATGAGTACGGCGCTCAGCGCGGTGTCGATCTCGTCGAGCAACAGCGATCCGAAGCTCGCCCAGAACGGCGACACGGTCACGCTGACCATGTCCGCCACCGAGCCGCTGAGTGCGGTCACGGCGACGATCGAGGGACGCGAGGCCACGGTCACGAGCTCGGACAGTCAGCACTGGACTGCGAAGCTCGTGCTCCCGGACGACGTCGGCTACGGACGGGCGCTGCAGTTCGCGGTCGACTACACGACGGCCGCGGGCGAGCCCGGCGCGACGATCGTGGCCTCGACTGACGGATCAACGCTCCAGCTGTGGAACAGCGCCGTACAGACGGTCGCGATCCAGCCCAGCTGGGTGGTCGCATCGAGCGTGGTCTTCCCGGGGGTCAGCACGGCGGAGGACAACGGGTGGCGGATGTTCGACGGCAACATCACCACGTACACGGACACGACCAGCGGCAACGGGTGGGTCAAGGTGACCGCGCCGCTGGAGTTCAACGCAGTACGGGTCCATCCGCGGACGAACTTCCCGAGCCGGGCCAACGGGACCGTCATCCAGTCGTCGACGGACGGTGGGACCACGTGGACGACGCTGGCCACGATCACCGGTGTTGCTGATGGCAACCAGTGGTACGTGTTCCCGTTGGCGTCCACGGTCTCGGTGCCGATGATCCGCGTGTACGACGGCCACGGCGGCTTCACAAACCTGGCCGAGGTACAGCTGCTCAAGTCCTAGGGGTGGTTGGCCGACCTGCTGCCCGTCAGCAGGTCGGCCAGCTCGGTCGGGCGGTAGAGCACGAGCTTGCCCGTGCGCTGCGCCTCGACCAGACCGGTACGACGAAGCAGCTGCAGGTGCTGGCTGACGGCGGACGGTGTGACCTTCAGCTCGGCGGCGAGGTCGCTGGTGGTTCGTGGGTGCGTGAGCAAGGCCAGAATCGTGGCACGCGGCGTGCCGATGAGCTGATCCAGATCGCGGCGCGACGGCGGCTCCACAACCGACCACAGGTTGCCCTGCCCGCGCGGCGGGTAGCCGATCAACGGCTCGGCACCGATGTCGAACGGGATCACCGCGTGCGGGCCGAACAGCGTGGGCTGCAGTACCAGACCGCGACCGTCGATGCTCTCGGTCCGGCTGGGATTGCTGACCTGGTCGATCCTCAGCCGGCCATCGTGATAGCTGATGACCGGTGCCAGGTCGTTCAGCATCGCGGCGGTTCCCTGCTGGGTGACGAGGTGACCGCGGTAGCTGATGTCGGCGGACAGGATCGTGCGCATCCGGTCCCAGTACGGCGCCATCACGGTTCGCCAGTACTCGCGCAGCGCATCGACGATTCTGGTCACGCCGTCGGCTCCGGCCAACTCGTCGGGCACCTTTCCGTTGACCGCGACGAACTGCCGCTCGAACGTCTCGCAATCGACCGCGCCGACGAGCTCGAGCTCCTCGTCGAGCTGGGTCAGCGGTGACGTCGGGCGCGGCGTGAGGAAGTCCGGACTGCCCATCGTGTCGTTGACCAACCACCGCAGTACACCCCAGTCGAGCTGCTCCAGCACCGGCTGTACGGCGCGAATCCACGGCAACTGCAGCGGAAACCGGCCAGGATCCTGGAGCGCCCGCAACGAGAGCACCGTCTCGGCCGCAGGCGAGATCGCGAACCGGATGTCCTCCAGATCCTGCGCAGTCAGCTCGTAGGTCAGCACGCTGTCAATGTAGCCCTCCCCTAAATCGTTCCCTGGGGCGGACCGCGCCGGGCGACAGTCGATCCCATGACTACTGCCGTCGTTGACGCGCTGCCGCGGAAGGATCTCCTCGGCGCACTCGCGGTCTGCTCAGCCATCGGCGTGGGCACCGTCTACTTCCCGCAGGCGCTGCTCCCACACGTCGCGGCATCTCTGCAGGTCTCGGTGGCAAACGCCGCGCTGATCGTGACCGCGCCACAGGCCGGGTACGCCGCCGGCATCCTGGCCCTCGTCCCACTCGGCGACGCCGGAATCCAGCGCCGACTGCTCACCATCCTCTTCTGCTGCACGTCGGCCTCCGCGTTCCTCGCGGCGGCTGCTCCATCACTGCCGATCCTGGTGCTGGCGTCGTTCCTGATGGGCTGCGCGACGGTCGCCTCACCCGTGATCGGCCCGTATGCCGCGGGTATGACCGGCTCGAGTCGCCTGGGCAGCGTCAACAGCATTCTGCTCAGCATCGGCATTCCGGCAATGATCGCGTCGCGTGCCATCGCGGGCTTCCTGGGCGAGCACTACTCCTGGCGGTACGCCTACCTCGGCGCGGCCGTGCTCACGCTGGCCTGTGCCGTGGTGGCGTGTACACGGTTGCCTTTGCCAACAAACGTCGTACCGGTGAACTTTCCGGCCTACCTGCTGCGACCGCTGACTCAACTGCGGTTGCACGCCGGCTTGCGTCGGTCGGCGTTCTACCAGATGTGCACCTTCGCCGGCTTCGCCGGCACGTGGGCCACGCTGGTCCTGCTCCTCCGCGACAACTTCGGTCTCGGGGCCGACGCCCTCGGCTGGATCAGCCTGGTCGCGATCGCCACGATGGCCGTAGTCCCGCTGACCGGGCGCCTTGTCGACCGCCTGAACCCGGACGTGGTGACGTCATGGATCCTCGCCGGCACGTGTCTGGCCGCCGTACTCATGCTCGGCGCGGTCCTCGGCGGCCCGCTCGGCCTGACCCTGCTGATCGCCGGCGTACTGGTCCTCGACGTCGCCATGCAGTCCGGCATGGTTGCCAACGTCACCCGCATCTACCGCCTGGACCCGAGTACCCGCAGCGCCATGAACACCGCCTACATGGTCTGCGCGTACGGCGCCGGCGCATTCGGCTCATGGACCGCCGTACGCCTCTACAACTCGCTCGGCTGGTGGACGGTCCCCACCTTCGTCACCACCCTGGCGGCCGCAGCCGCCGTGGCACACGTCAGGCGACGTTCAGGAGGGTCGCGATGAGGAGCCCCGCCAACAGGCCCGCGATGCCTAGGGCGATCAGCGGGCCGGGAGTGATCGGGGGTTCCGGGACGCGCAGGTTGAAGATGGCGAAGAGGCGTTCTTCGGCCGGCCGGACTTCCTGAAGGAGGACGGTGCACGGGTGCTTCACGTTCTCGACCACCTCAACGGCGGTTTGGGCCGCCACGACGGCGCCGCGGATCACGCAGACGACCACGGCGCCCGACGCCACAGTCAGGACGCCGATCAGGGCTGCGGTGGTCTGCGGCATCGTGGCGTCGGCGAACAGCGTGTTCTTCAGCGCCGAGAACGACCACAGGCCGAAGAACCCGAGCGCCGCCGAGGCGAGCCCAACCGCCAGGAACACCTTGGCCAGCGGGTTCTGCCCCCGCACCGCCGCCGCGAACGCCCGCGCGTCGCCGGCCAGGTCCTCCGCGCCCCGGGCCAGCCCTTCCTGCATCGCCAGCGTGTCGGCGCGCGCCGTCAGCTGCACCCCGATCACGATCCGGTCGGCGAGGTCCAAGGTGCTCGCCAGGTCGAGGATCTCCCTCCAGGCGCCCACCACCTCGTCGTGCCCCGCCGCAATCGCAGCCCTCTCCACGACACTCATCCGTGCCCCCTAACGCCGCCCGCGCCACCCCCAACGCGACCGTCTCCCCTGCCAAGAGACTACGCCGCCCAAGCCCTCACGAACAGTAACCACCCGTCAATCCTTGACTTTCTCCCCGTGCGACCCCGTCGACAACCACCCACCGGAACCCCACCCCACCACCAATCCCCTGGACAAACCTGACACACTGTTCCCCTCACCCTCGTGAGAGGGCCTCTAGCTCAACTGGCAGAGCAGCGGACTTTTAATCCGCGGGTTGTGGGTTCGAGTCCCACGGGGCCTACAAGTTTCCGCAGGTCAGGCGCATGTCGGCGCCTCGGCCGTGAAAGTGGGGTCTGCGCAAACTCTGCCAATACTCGGACTGGCCGGTGCACGTCCGTCTGAGAGGGGTCGGCGGCTCCGCGCAGCCAGCTGGTTGCGCGTTGCTGAGCGACGTATCGCATCCTGTCGCACTGGTCTCGTTTCGCCCGATCTCCGGCTCGCCCAGCCGTTGAGCTGCCACGTGCAGTTGGACTGTGGAGGGCTGAGATGAGCAGACCGCACCTTCCGATCGGAACGTGGGGCCACGTCCGATCCCGTGCTGAGAGGAAGGACGCCGAGGGCAAGGTGGTCTCCTGGCGCGCGTCTGCGTACTTCCGTGACCACGACGGACGTACCCGTGAGGTCACCGCCTCCGCCAAGACCAAGGGCGCAGCCGAGCACCGCCTCCTCACGAAGCTGCGAGACCGGGCAAAGCTCACGCAGTACGGCGAGCTGAGCCCGACGGACAAGATCAACGACCTCATCGACCTGTGGATCGAGAAGTTCGAGGAACGCATCGAAGACGGCCGCCGGTCACCGACCACGCTGACGACGTACCGCACAGCCATCAAGAACTACGTACGCCCTGCCCTCGGCGAACTCCTGATCGGTGAGGCAACCACACCCCGCATCGACAGAGTGATCGGAACCATCAAGCGCAACGCCGGCCGCCCCACCGCGAAGACCTGCCGCGCGGTCGTCTCCGGCATGATGCAACTCGCCGTCCGGTACGGCGCCCTGACCGTCAACCCGGTCCGCGAGGTCGAAGCGATCGAGGCCCGCCCGAAGGACCCGCCCCGCGCCCTCACCAACGAGGAGATCGCCGCACTCAGACAACAACTGACCACCGACGAGGCTGCCGTACACGCCGACCTGCCGGATCTGGTGACCTTCATGCTCGGCACTGGAGTCCGAATCGGCGAGTCGCTTGCCGTTCTCTGGTCACAAGTCAACCTCGAGTCCGGCGCAGTCGAGATCACTCACACTATGGTTCGCGTCCCAGGCCAAGGCTTGATCCGCAAGGCCCCGAAGTCCAAAGCCGGCGAACGCGCCCTACCCCTCCCAGACTGGGCCGTTGCGATGCTCTGCCGACGCCACGCAGCCGGCGTCCAGTTCGACGGCCCCATCTTCGCAGACTCCCTCGGCGGCTTCCGAGACCCCTCCAACGTCCGCCGAGCCCTCCGCCGCGCACTGTCCCCCGTAGCCAGCACCGCCCGCCGGGACCTCGGCCAAGTACTGCGATCCACGCGACTTGAGGCTGGCCTGACTCGCAAGCAGGTCGCCACGAAGCTCGGCTGGCCAAAGACCAGACTCGAGCTGATCGAGACCGGCCGCATCAAGCTCGACCGCGAACTCGTGACCACCCTCGTCAAGATATACGGCATCGACCTCGACAAGTCACCCGCGCTCAGCGCCCAAGTCGACCAAGCAGCCCAACCCTCACCCTCAGACGCCCTCACCTGGATCCGCTCCCACACCTTCCGCAAAACCACCGCCACCGCCCTGGACCGCCGAGGCCAATCCGCCCGCCAAATAGCCGACCACCTAGGCCAAGCCCAAGTCTCCATAACCCAAGACGTCTACATGGGCCGCCGAATCCACAACCCTTCCGCAGCCGCCGCCCTGGACGAGGAGTTCGCCAACCTCGACCTCTGGTGAGGACCCGCTCGCGTCGGGCCAGTCCGCAATGCCGTCCAGCCACCCGACGACTACCGGCAACAGTTGATAACCAGTAAGTCCGGGGTTGCCAAGTATCTGATCGATGTGGATACTTACTACATCCGGGCATCAAGGATATCTAGTAATCGGAGGGGAATCATGCTGGTCATCACATTGGGGGACGAGAAGCGGTGGAAGGACCCGTCAGAGGACGACCTGGGACGGGACCGGACGGGGTACAGCCCCACTATGAGCCCGTTGGCGCTCTATGACGCCAACCACGGCACGTGGCATTTGGGCGAGAAGGCTCGGCGAGAGCGGTACGTGATCTACGCCTACAAGGGCCAGATCGTGCAGGCCGTGAAGATCGACCGAATCGAGTACGTCTCAGATGCCGTGCCCGGCTCGGAATCCGCGCGATCGGTCATCCATGGCCAGGTACTGGGCCCAGGGGACGCAGTGCACGACAAGTACGTCGGTAAGCCGTCGCCGATCCCGCCGCAACGCAACCCTGTCGGCTACTTCGATGCATCCGAAGACCACACGCCATGCCTTTGCGGATGCGGTGAGCCGACGCCGGCAGGCAAGGACTTCCTGGCTGGCCACGACCAAACTGCGCTCCATGATCGCGTCCGGCAGATCGGGTCGGTGCGGCAGTTCATCGAGTGGTTCGACGAGGTTCACGGCTTCTGGCCTGAGATCAACGTAATCTACGAACCGACCAAGTTGGACGGCACGCCAACCGGCCAGCCGCACACCATGCGCCACCGGCTCGGCTGCGACCATTTCTACGTCGATGACCGCGGCCGGCCGAACAATCGAGTCCGCCTCGCGAAGCCGAGCGAGATGACGTTGCCTCCCTGTAAGACGTGCATCGGCACCGCGGCAAAGGCTGCACTCGAACGGTAGTTCGATGGGTGTGCCACCAGGCCAATAACCTGCATCCACGGGTCCGGGTCAGAGACGGGTCGTGCCTCCATGGGCTCGGTAGCGCGAACGTCCCTACGCGATCTACGAAAGTCCTCGCGACTGGCTGAATCAGGTGCTCCAGTCGCAACGTTTCGCCAGTGGGCGAGACGTGCACGAGTCCGCCGTTGGGAGGCTCCCCGTCGGCGGGCTGAACCGCCGTGTGTCCGATCACGTTGCCGCGGCTCGCCGGTTGGTGGTGGCTGTCAGCCCCAGAAGATGTTGGTGGGGTCGCGGTCGATCTCGGTCAGTAGGTCGTCGACACTCTGCGAGGGGGCGAGTCGGCCGTAAAGGTGGAAGCGTTGATGCTGGTCGCTCCAGTACAACGTCCAGGATTTGTCGGTGGCGTTGTAGCGCAGGCGAGCAATCGCGGAGGTGGTCCAGTCCGGCCCGAGGTTCTCGTGCCATGGCGGACGTCGTTCGACGATCGTGAGGTGGCGCTGAGCAAGTTCGCACTCGATGCGCACTTGGTCGCGGGCGTTCTCTGGCACCCGAGCGGCGCACCACCGCTGCACTCGCGCGACGTCCGATTCGGGAAGCGCCATTCAGATCACCAGCCGTCGGGTGGCCGGCGCCTTGATCGCGGCGTGCAGGTGGGTGACCGTCATTCCTCAGACCCTACCGACCACGATCGGTACGGTCTGACCGATCACCTGATTAATGATGTCAGTCTGGCTGTAGTGGCGGGACGGACTGTGTTGGCACCTCAGCGAATCCCGCACCGGCCGCCGATTGTTGAGCGGTCTCTGCTGAGAAGCCAGCGAGCATGTTCATGAGCCGGAGGTGCTGGCGATGTTGCTCGACTGCGTTGGTTGGTGGGGCGTCTCCGAGGATTGAGCGGCCCTGAATCTGGTGGCGCTCTCTGTAGGCGGCGATCTCCCGGATGAGTTCGGTGGGATCCGGGTCTGGTGTCGCGCTGGCTGCGCGACGCAAGTTGCGATACCAGTCTGGCGGATTGGCGGATAGCTCGTCTGCGAGCCAGTTGGCGCGTTCGACGATCTGAGATTCGAGTTCGCGGAGTGGTGCGATCAGTGTGGGGTCGCTGATGTGGGTTGCTGGGGTGATGAGGCCGACGATCTGTGCGGGGTGGCGGCCGGCCAGCTGTAGTGACCGGGCGGTCAGGCGGCGCACTCTGTGGTGGATGACTGCGGCGACGTCGCTGGCCTTGGTGAGCGCTGATTGGTTGACGGCGCGGTGAAGTAGCTCGGTGACGTTGAGGCCGGCGTTTTCGGCGCGGCGGAGTTCGGCGATGAGGGGGCCGTAGGCGGGGGAGGCTTGGACCGCTGCCTGGTCGGCTGGATCGAGGCCGGACGCGGCGAGGGCAGGTTGGTAGCGGTTCTTGGCGTCGAGTTGGCAGAGGTGTTCGTGGATGGGGATGAGGTGGTCGAGGCGGGTGGCGTTGTCGAGTTCTTGGCGCATGACTTCGTGGGCGGATTGTTCGACGCCAGGGTCGTTGAGGACAGCCTCGAGGATGTCCTGCATGGTCTGTTCGGCGTGGGGTTCGTGGAGGTCGGAGCTCGCCTGGTGGGTGGAGACGTAGGCGTTGTTGGCTTCGCGGCCGCGGGTCATCCCGACGTACATGAGGGCCCGGGTGAGGTGGTCGGCGACGAGCAGATGTGCGGTCTCGACGGTGGCGCCTTGGGCTCGGTGGGCGGTGGTGGCGTAGGCGAGTTCGACGAATTCTTGAACGTACGTCGTGGGCAGGGTGACCGTGTCGCCGGTCGGGTTTTGGACGGTGAGTGAGCCGTCCGGCCAGCGGTGGATGACGGTCCAGTGGTCGCCGTTCTTCACGAACTGGCGGCGGCCGTAATGGAGGCGGCGGTTGTTGAGGCGGGTGACGATGTGGTCGCCGAGGCCGACGTGGTTGCCGCTGTGGAGTTCGATGCCGTCGGGTTCGACGTCGCCTGTGGTGATGCGGTCGAGCCGAGCCCGGGCGTTCAGCCGCGCGACGGTGGCGTTGTCCGCCGCGATCAGGAGACTGGTTCGGCCGTTGTTGGTGTCCGTGAGCCACGCCTTGTAGGCGGTGTCTTCCATCTCCGCTGACGAGCCGGCGGTGAGCCGGTCGTGATTGTCGTAGGCGTCGATGGCACCGAGATCGCCGCGGCGCAGCGCGAGGCCGGCGTCGCGTTCCCACGGGTTGGTGAAGCGCCACACGTCGGTGAGTTCGGCGGCTTCGGTGTCGCGGGCGATGAGGCGGAAGGCGCCGCCTGTGTCGGCCGCGGAGAGCTGGGCGTCGTCTCCGACGAGCACCAGTTTGGCGCCGGCCGTGTTGGCGGCACGGGCGAGTGTGGCGAGTTCCATGGTGCTGGCCATGGAGGCTTCGTCGACGATGACGAGTTGGTTCTGGTGGAAGCTCCATCGATCGTGGTCGGCTCGCAGGGCTGCGAGCTGAGCCACGAGTCGATGGTGACGGAGACGGCGGCGCGAATGGTGGGCGAGTTGGGCGGCGTGTTCGGTGTGGAGTATCTGCTCGCGTCGTTGTTCGGCGCCGAGGCCGGTGGATTCGTAGATCCATTTGGCGATGTTCTCGGTGGGGGTGCCGATGGCGTCGGACAGGACGGTTGAGGCGGCGGACGATGGTGCGAGCGCGATGATCGACCCGTCGCCGTACCTGGCTTCCCAGCCGGCGGAGAGGGCGGACAAGAGGCTGGTTTTGCCGGTTCCGGCTGGGCCGATGAGCGCTTCGAGTTTCTGTCCGCTGGTCGCGATTCGACGAAGTGCGGCTGCCTTGTCGGGGCTGAGACCAGCAGTGTGGGTAGCGGCTTGGGGAAGGGTTGGGCCGGTGGTGTCGCGGGCCATGTCCAGTAGGACTGCTTCGGCGCCGAGGATCACCGGGGAGGTGTAGATCTGGCCGTTGTGGATGGTGAACACGCTCTCGCCGCTCGCGCGCGTGACGGGGATAGTCACGAAGTCGGGAGCGGTGAGGCTGATCGAGTGCTGTTCGGCGCGTTCGACGATCGCTTGCAACGCGGCGGACCGGTCGTCGGTGGAGACGAAACGGAGGAGTCGGGTTTGGCGTGCGGCCTCGGCGAGAAGGTTCCAGCGCGTCCAGGTCGCACGCTTGGTTTGCAGTGTCAGAACGGTCGCGGCGCCGTACGCGTCGAGCGTTTCCGGGCTTAGATCTGCGGCTGCCAAGGGACGCTCGCCGGCGGTGTTGAGGGATCGTTGGATGGCGGTGACGGTGTCGTATCCGATGGCTTGGTCGGCGCGTTTGCGCCACCGCGTCATGAGTACGGCGAGGGGTTGGGCGTGGTGCTTGGCAGGCCGGTTCATGAGGGTTGCTTGCTGCCGCAGGGCGTACATTTCGCGGCGGTTGGGTGGGTGGATCTGGTCGTTGCGGTCGTCGAGAAGGGCGTTGAGGTTGGCCTCGATCTGCGCGGTCCTGGCGGAGAACTCAGCGATCAGCTCGTCGGGAATCGCGTCGATTTCGAACGCCGGATTCCGCCGGGAACCGCGTTCGCGCAGCTCCCAGTTCACCCCGAGACGGCGAGTGAGATGGTCGGCGAGGAGTACCTTGTGGATCTCCGACATCGCCACCGCAGCCCGGTACAGCACCCGCCCATCCAGAGTCCGCCACGCGCCGTCCGGCCCCTGTACGCGGTTCGCGACCACCACGTGAGTGTGCAGCTGCGGGTCGCCGCTGCGACTGTCCCAGTGATCGAACGCCGCCGCGATCACCCCGCGCGTATCCAGCTGCGCGATGCCGCCATCGCCGCTCCTCGTGAACGCCGCGTGCTGCTCGATCAGCGACAACACGTCGGCGACAGCCTCGTGATGGGCCGCGACAATCTGCTCCTGGATCCCCACATCGGCCGTCGCCCACAACGCAGAAACCGACTTCACCGGCGAGAACGTCAGGTCAAACCCAGCGACCGCCTGCCGCGACTTCTTCCGCATCTCCTCCCGGCGAATCCGTGTCACAGCGCGCTCGCGTTCGGCGTCAGACAGGGCCGGGTCGAGTTCGCGGATCCGATCCCAGATCCGCTCTTCCGGACGCTTGAACACGCGATACGGCTGGCCGAGTTGCCGGCCGGTCACCGGATCCTTCGCGCGCCCGAACAGCGCCGCCATCTGAGCCTCGGTCACCTCGCTCCCGGACACCAACTCGCCGTCGCCGAGGCCGCTGAGACCCTTTCCCATCCAGCGGCCGGGCGGGTATCCGGACGCGGTGTAGTACGCGGTCAACGGCGTAGCCATCCGCCGATCTACATCCCCTGCAGCGACATGCCGAAGCAAGTACAGGTATCCCTCTCCGGCGTTCAGCCGGTGGATACTCAGCACAGTCGACTGCCCGGAATGTAGCGGTTGAGTCTGTTCGCTTGGTCGGTCATGCAAGCTCAACGTGTGAGCGATCAGGGCGCTGATCGCGGCGGCACCCGGCGGAGCCGGCCCGGCATGCAAGAGGTGTGATCGGATCGAGGCTGGCGCTTCACCGCTAGCGACGCTTGTCGGCCCGCGGCGGTGTTGCTGCGCTTGGAGTTGGCGCCTTCACTTATTCGTAGAGACCTGACGGAATCGCGCCAATCGCGACGCAGTGAGCCGACGAGACAGTTGCTCTAGTCGGCCTCGGACTCGCTGTCAGGTTCGCGGGCTCCGCGCCGAGGAAAGGGGGAAGTGTCAGCGGTCGCGCCAGGCGAGTGGTGAGGTTTGAAGAGCTGCTTCGGCGAGGCGTCGACCGAAGTCGGTCTGGATTCGGGCGCGGGACGACTCGATCCAGCCAGAGACTCGCTTGTAGCCGGCTTCGCCGTACTCGACGGCGTGCATGAGGCATTCGAGGCGGTCCGCGTCTTTGGCGCAGCGTGCCTCGATCGTCTCGGCGGCCTCGTACTCGGTGACGGCTTCGCGGATGCTCTTGGCGGCCGCCTCGGGAAGGACGGCGACTTGGTCCTCGGTGATGCGTTCGTTGCTCGCGACATCCATGTACGGCTTAGCGCTGTGTGGGATGTCGCCGATGCGGGTCTCCTGCGAGTCGTGCCACATCCCCAGGTAGGCCGCCCGCACCGGGTCGCCGCCCTCCTCACTGGCGATCAGTGCGGCGAGCTGGGCAACACGCAGGCTGTGCTCTGCGACGGACTCGGGGTCACGGACGCCGACATGCCACCAGCTGGCCCGACGGAGCCGCTTGAGTACTCCCATCTCGTAGGCGAAGGCGACGACTCCTGCTGCGTCCTGGTCGGTCGCGCGTCATCCGTCACGAGTACTCCGTTCGACCATCAGTTGGCCAACTGCACAGCGCACCACAGATTGTTCAACTCTACGGTGCTACTGCCAGCGGGGTTGTCGTCCAGTGCTGCTGCCTCGACCCACCCGCCGGCCCATTGCCGTAGCTCTCTGTCGTACTGCGAGAGCTCCGGAGGTGCGAGCACCAGTTGCCACAGGCTGTGGATGTTCATCGGAGCGCTCACCCGATCTGTGAGACGTTCGAGCAGGTGGTTTCGCCGGCCGCGTTCCTGACCAGCTTCGACTCGACGTTGCGGTGATGAGGTGCGCGGGAGCTTAGCGTGACCCTGCTCGCGCGCTGTCGAAGTCTCCCTCCCATCGGCGGATCTGCGGAGGGTGGTGCGGGAGACGTGCATCGAAAGGCGTTGATCAAGCTGGTTGGGCGTTCAGTGCGACTCGCAAGTCGAATACCAGACCGCAGGGGAGGCGATGCTGCTCCCGGAGCCTCCCGGTGCGACGTCGATCGAGTTAGCTCACGCCTTCAATTCGTTCAAAGATGTCGGAGTCAGTTTCTCGCTGCCAGGTCGGCAGGTCGTCCCAGTCAGCTACATAGCTGGGCTTGGGGTTGGGGATGTGGCGGTAGATCTGAGCGATCCAGCACAGCGCTACGAACCGGCCCTTCTGCTCGCGGCTGAGCTTGCTCGTGCGCCCTTCCGAGGCCTCGACAAACGCCCGCACCTGTTCGCACACGGCTGCGGCACTCTCCCGCTCCCAGTCAGGCGTGTCTTCCCATGGCGCGACGTACCCAGCCTTTGGCACGCCGGGGTAGTGCTTCGCAACACCCGCAATCCATGCCTCACGGAAGATGCGGCCTTGTTCGTTCGACAACTGCATTGCTCCTTAGTGAGAGGGATTTACAGCGGCGAACGCGAGACTGCACACGCCCAGTACTCACATTCCCAAATGGAGTCGCCGCACCTGATCTGCATAGAACCCTCAGCTGACGCCATCGGGCCACGCGCGCCACTCGAACGACTCAGGACGGGCACCGTCGCCTTCAATGAACTCCCGTACTGCTTGACGAACCTGCCCGATGCTGACCTCGGAATCCTGCGGCCAGGCTTCGCCATGCGTTGCGTAGACATAGAACATCTCGTCACGCTGGCTTATGGCACCGGGTACATACGTCACGTCCTGATCGTCACCGCCGGCGTAGCGAATCCCGCCCACGTCAGCCTTGGCGTTCACCGCTATACGCATCTCATGGTCGGGTAACCCTGCCATGAGCGGACGACCGTCCGCGTACAGCGTGGCGACGGAGTAGTCGAACGACTCGCTCAGCAGTGCATCCACTAAAGCATCGGCATCGCCCGCGTTGGTGAGCACGACGGGATCGTCGTCGTGCTCGTGCCGGAAGAACGCTTCCACCCTGCTCATGACTGCTCCTGGTCTGATGGTGGCTGTGGATAGGTCTTCTTGAATCCGTCAGGACCGAATACCGTCAACGTTGATCCCGGCGGAAGGATCAAACCAATCAATGCCCGACATCCCCACTTACCTGGACATGGTAATTTGTTGACCATGATCGTTTCGTGCTTTAGACCTTCAACTCGCATTCGCATGGCGAACTTTGTTTCCACGTGTGACGGCGTGGTGATGGTACCACCGTGCCTCGGCGGAATTCCCTGTCCCCGTAGGAAGTCCGTCGCTTTCTGAAACCACTCATCATGCTGACCGCTGACCAGCTCCTCCTCGTTGCCATCTTTATCAACCCACAGGCCGCGGGTCTTCGGCTGAGTCAGCTCGGACTCTTCCCGGCGGGGTAGCTTCTGCTGCAACCGGTGGCCCTCCTCGTCGCTGATCCGTCGCCCCGGCGATGCTTCCTCCGGGCTCGTCTCATCGCCGGTCCCTGTCATCCGGTCAGGCTCGTCCGCTCCAGGCTCATGGTCCTCGTCCTGGCGGCGCTCCGCGGGTCGCGTGCTGCCACCTGGACCGACCGGCCGGCCAGCCGCCAAGCCGCCGCTTGGCTCGGCGGTTCGGATGCCGCTGACCATCTGCTCGACCCACTGCTTTGCCCGAGCCTCAGCCTGAGACAAGTAGTGAGCAGCTTCCTCGCAGCGTCGCGCTGCGTCGTCGAGCTGCATGGCGGCCATGCGGGCATTCGGGTTGTTGCTCCGGTTGCCGATCCATGCCGCGGCTTCGCGGCACTTCCTGGCTCGGTCATGAAGGTAGCCGACCGCCCGCGGTGCCTCGTTCAGGCAGGCGAGCAGCTGTTCAGCGACCCGCTGCAGCTCGGAAGGCATACGACGGCCTCGGCCGGCTAAATCTGGTCGGCGTAGCTGCGGCAGCCGGCTTCGGCGATCTGTAGCGATTGGACGGCTTGATCGACCGACTTGGCGGCAGCGTCGAGCATGGTCGCGATGTCCTGGTCGGCCCGTGTCGCTGTACCGCGGATCAGCATCTGCACTTGTTGGCTAGACTGTTCGAAGCGCTGCTTGAACCCGGCCAAGCTGGCGGCACCTTGGCGTGACTGATCGGCCAGGCCGTGCAGCTGCATCTTCATCTGTTCGACTTGGGACATCGAGAGCTCCTCACTTAGTTGGACTTCAGCGGTCTGCTGGGGACGGATTGACAAGCCTCGCGGTAGCGCGGCAATGATGTTCCCGATACGGGAGGACGATCAGGCAGATGATTCGACGCAAGAACGCCTTGTTGGACACGGCTCTCGCCTGCGTGGAGCGCTGCATTCCGGTGCAGGCAGCAACCATTTCTGGTGCGCCGGACGGCGACTGGATCACGGATGCCGACGCAGCCCGCGTAGCCTGGGGCGTCGACGAGCCGCCGAACTTGGCGATCACGTCGTGTCCGACCGTCGCGATCTGGCGCCTGCCGCGGATCGCTGGCGCTTATGGCAAGCGCCTCTACGAGCAGGAGCGACCTGGCATCTGGCCGCCGACGATGCAGCTGCCGAACGGCGACTGGATCACCTGCACGTTGCAGCCCGACCCCGACCTCGGCCCACTGGCGACCGGTGTCGAGTACATCGAGCCCGGTACGCCCGTGGTCATCCCGCCTTCGACGACCCTGGATGGCCGGCTGCGGTGGGACGGGTCGAAGTTCCCGCTGCATCCACTCCCGAGCGCAGAGGCTGTGTTGTCCAAGGTGCTCCGTGCCGAAGAGGAGTACGTCGAGCTGCACGGCCGGCCCGGCTGAGGTCTGACCAGCCGTGCAGCAGTGCGCCACGATTCAGCCCTTTTGAGCCACGGCCAGGAACAGCGAGCTTGCCGCCACCAGCTCCGGAAGGCGGTCGGCCAGACGGGAGCACTCCAGTGCCGTGTCGATCGGGTCGTGTTCGGCAAGCTTGTCGGTGTAGGGCTGGTTCTTGAAGTGGGCGTCGATCATGACGGTCAGCCAGCCACCGGGACCAGTGAGGCCGAAGATGTTGACCGGCCGTAGCCCGGAGCTGACGAGTTCGCTGCGTAGCTCGCTCTCGCGGTGGTAGTAGCAGTGCGCCATGCGCTCGTTGTTGGCGCTGTGGCCGGTCTCCAGGATGTCGCGCACGATGCCGTGCCGCGTCAGGAGCGTGTTGGCGAGCGTTGAGCCGATCAGGTTCGCAGCCCGGTTGATAGCTACGGCTGCGAGTACGCCGCCCGGTCGCAACACCCGCAGCGCCTCACGAAGCGCCATGCGCCGATCGCTGGCGTCAGGCAGGTGATATAGCGGCCCCGCCATCAGCACGGCATCGAATGACTCGTTAGGCCGCGGCAGCCGGCGCCCGTCGCCGAGCTCGGCGGTGATGCCTGCTGCGTTGGCCGGGTCGACGTGACGCTGGACCGGATCGAGCAGCACAACGTCGTGCCCTTGGTCGCGGAGCCAGCCAGCATGCGCACCGGGACCGCCCCCGATATCGGCGATGCGGGCCGGAGCCGACGGGAACCACTGGCCGAGGAAGTCGTAGAGTCGGGCTTGCTCCAGTCGACCTTTGACGGTCGAGTTCAGCCGGGCGGCCTCGTCCCAGCGGCTCGAATAGTGTCTCTCGATCGCTGGATCGACACTCGGCCGATCTAGCGGGATTACGGGCGTATCCACTGCGCTCCTATCATCGATGTGGAACAGCGGGCGGGCGTCCGCTCTGCAGGCTGTGCGCCCACCCGCTGGTCTTGAACGGCGCTGGCCGGGTGGTCGCTCGCCCCGGGCGCGGAGGCCCAGCCACCCAGCCAGCTGTGACCGAGGCACCCGTCCGGGCCTCGGTGCCTGAGCGGCTGACACGGAGCGGACTCGCATTCACGTCCCGTGCCAGCCGGCATCTGAACGGGCCCTGGCCGAGCCCTCCACAGGGGAGAGGAGGACTCGGACAAGGACCGCGGTACGACGGAGTCGATGGGTGTGCAGCGATCTTCTGCACGTGAGGGGCTGACAACGACGGCTCCCCACCGATTCCGCCAGTTCATGGGGTGACCTCATGCAGCACGATGCGAGCCCCCGTGACCCGCTCGAACTGCGCACGCACCGCTGCCGGATCTCCCACCAGTGCCAGGTGCCGCAGACTCGGCAGCACAACCGCCGTGATCTCGTAGCGACTGACCGAAGCGACCAGCCCCTCGAAGGCTTGCGGGGCAGTTTCAGGGTCTTCGACGTACACCGAGCCCATGAGAAAGCCTTCGAGTTGGCCGAACTCGCCGAGTTCACCCTTCATGTCGTCGACGTGTCGGCCGGACAAGTACAGGTCACGCCGGGCGTATCCGAGCAGCAATGGCCGGCTGTAGTCGGTCACCGGTCCTCGTCCATCCAGCGGCGGAAGGCCGCGACCAAGCGCTCCCAGAGCCGGGACCACCAGCCACGTCGGTGCTGGCCGTTCACGAGTCAGCAGCACTCGATCTCACCGCCGCGGTCGCCGGCTCGATGGTGATGCGAAGGCTCGCGAAGCGCCGCGTCATGCCCGCCTGGTACTTCATGGCCGTTGCTGGCTCGGCGGTGTAGTCCGCGATGACATGGTCACCGAACCAGACGCGGATGCGGCGTTCGGTTGGTTGCGGGACATCAGCAAGCATCGTCATTCGCCGCGTACCTCCTCGATGATGTCGCGGATCATGAAGCCGTAGAGCACTACTGCGATGAGCGTGAGGATCCATGTACTCGCTGTCATGGCGACCACCTTCCCGTTCGGGAGGGATCCCGGGAAGGGAGGTTGGAGGGATGCCAGAGGGAGGAATTGGGGAGGAATCGTCGCCGTTAGGTGCCCGGTGGTCACAGCCTGTGGCACCATCGATGAGTGACGGAGGCGAATGATCAGCTTCGCCACGCGCGCGAGCGCGTGGAGTCGCCTCACGCTCCGGGTCAGCCGGCGTCCCGCCAGGATCTCGCTGAAATGGTCAATGAGTGGATCTGGCAGCACCGTGGCCGCCGGACCGACATCGACGCCAACTACATCGGCAAGCTCGAACGGGGACTAATTCGAAGCCCTCAGGCCGACTATCGGGCGGCCCTGAGGGCTATCACTGGCGTACGCACTGATCCTGACCTGGGGTTCCGAGTGCGCCGCCACTCATCCCCACCGGTGGAGAACGTGGATCGAAAAGGGTTCCTCCGAGCAGTTATCGGCGTAGGTGCCGCTGCAGTGTCCTCGGCACCGCTGTTGGAACTGCTAACGCCTGATCAGGCAACACCGGTTCCGAGCATCGTCACGGAAGCCGACATCGATGGCGTCCGTACGGCGGCGCGGGTCTTCGGCTCGTGGGACAACCACTACGGCGGCGGGCTGGCACGCGAAGCGGTCATCGCCCAGCTCCGTCACTCGGCCGAGATGTTGGACTCTCGTTGCCCCGAGCACCTACGCGGCGAGCTGTTCTCCTCAGTCGGCTTCCTCGGTCACGTCTGCGCCATGATGGCCTTCGACGCCTACGCCCACGACGACGCACGGCGGATGTTCCGCTTCACGCAGGCCTGCGCCGACGAAGCTGCCGACTGGAATCTGCGCGCGAAGACCCTCTCTTCGATGGCGCGCCAAGCCATCTGGTGCGGCGACCCGGACCAGGGCTTGACGCTTACTGAGATGGCGCTGGTGCGTGCCGACCGCCTGACGGCAACGGAGCGAGCCATGCTGTTGGCTGCGCGAGCTCGGGCGTTGGCCAAGCTTGGCCATGTGCAGGAGACGCTGCGGACAGTTGGCCTGGCGGATGAGCAGTTTGCCCAAGCCGATCCCGCTAACGATCCCGACTGGATGCGCTACTACGACCAGGCACAGCACCTTGGCGACACCGGGCATGCCTTGTGGGATCTCGCCGTTCGTCAGGGCGAAGCTGAACAGGAAGCAGCTGCCAGACTGGCTAGCGCCGTCGCCGGCCACACCGAGACCTACGTGCGTTCGCGCGCCATGAGCGGCATCAAGCTGGCATCGCTGACCATGACAGTCGGCGATCCCCAGGAGGCGGCTGTCATCGGCGCGCAGGCACTGAAGGACGCTCGGTCCTTGCGTTCACGTCGGGCAGCTGACGACCTGCGTGACCTGGCGCGCCGGGCGACGGTGTTCGCGCGGCTCGATGAAGTCGACGAGCTGCGCCACGACATCCGTAATGTGCTGGCCGCCTCGTGACACTGCCACCTTCAGAGGTGCTGCTCGAGCGGGCGTGCAGTCAGGTTGGCCTGTCCTCGTCGGGCGCCGAGCCAGTTCGGCTGGGCGAGAATGCCATCTACCGTCTCCCGGGCGAGGTGGTGGTGCGCATCGGACGAAGCGGGCAGGTTGACGCCGCTAGTAACGAGGTCGCTGTCGCACGATGGCTCGCGTCTGTAGAGGTGCGAGCAGTTGAGACCGTCGCCCACGTTGACCAGCCGGTCGTCATCGATGGCTCGCCGGTGACCTTCTGGCGTGAGCTCCCCGAGCACCGTCATGGCACCCCGACCGAGGTCGCCGCCGTACTCAAACGCCTACACGCCAGTCCACTACCGAATAACTTCGATCTTCCACCGCTTGCCCCGTTCGTTCGCCTGGCCGAACGTATCGACGGAGCGACGACCTTGACCGAAGACGATCGGGACTGGCTGCGTGGGCAGCTTGCTCGACTCAGGGAGGCGTTCGATGACCTTCCCGCCGGCCTGCCACGGAGCGTGATCCACGGCGACGCCTGGGCTGGCAACGTCGTGGTAACAGTCGATGGCCCGGTGCTCCTGGACCTCGAACGCTTCTCGCTCGGACCGCCCGAGTGGGATCTGGTCAGCACCGCGGTTCGGTTGAGCACGTTCGGCACTATGACGGCCGAGGAGTACCAAGCCTTCGCACAGGCATACGGACATGACGTGCTCATGTGGGACGGATTCGATGTGCTGCGCGACATCCGTGAGTTGCGCGTCACCTGCTACGCGGCCCAGCGTGCGAGCGAAGAGCCTTCACTCCGTGAGCAGGCCGATCTGAGAGTCGCCAGTATTCGCGGCCTGCGCGGACCAAGGCCGTGGCCCGACTGGAAGCCACTGAGCTGAGGCTAAGGAACGAGATTGTGCTGGTCCGAGAAGGCGCCGCCATCGCTAGCGATCTGAGCAGATCGGGCAGCTTGGAATGGGTTCAGCCTCGCGATCACCGTCAGCGCAGGCACCTCTCGACG
The DNA here is from genome assembly GCF_040653975.1 of Kribbella sp. NPDC050820. NCBI lineage: Bacteria > Bacillati > Actinomycetota > Actinomycetes > Propionibacteriales > Kribbellaceae > Kribbella > Kribbella sp. NPDC050820. The sequence continues at coordinate 130,609 of NZ_JBFAHB010000006.1, read as the reverse complement.
CTATCGCCGCGTCTGGTCATCGGCCACACGTTGCGAAGAGGCAGTCCGTTGCATGTCTCAGGCTGAGGTTCGAGAGGCAGTGGGTCGAGCAGATGATGAGCGGCATTCGAACCGCCGAACCAACCGGCGGCTCGAGGGGCGGACGGTCGCTAGGGCCAGGTAACCGCACCCCCACCGACGTCGCCGTGCCGACCATGACGACGAGCGGGAAGCCAACAAGCCGGATAAGCCCGCGCGGGCGTGGGATGAGACGAGTTGGGAGGAAGATGGACCAGCGTCGCGGGGGCACCATCAACGATCGGCCGCAGCACAGTGGCTTCAGTGATGAAGTTGGAGAAAGGCCCGAGCCCGCTCCGTTCGTCGAGCAGACTGTTCGGCGACTACCCGAGCGACCGGGAGATGTCGGGCCAACATCCGGAATTCTGACCAGGCCGGGCGGTGGGGGCCTGATCCATGTGCGCAGCGGGGCCGCGAGGACCCAGAGGTACGGCGCCAGGTCTCGGCGGCCGAACCGCCAGCCTCGACTCTGTGCGAGTGAGAACACGCGGAGGGCGAGGCGGCCCTCATGCGCCGTGCAGGAACGCCTCGAGAAATGACCCTGTACGTGAACAAGTGTCCCTTCGGTGGACGGTACGGCTGCGACAACACGTTGCCGTGGCAGTTGCCACCCAGCGCCAAGCGACGGTCCGTTGGCCAGGCGGCTATAAGGACTACATCGGTGATGGGAGAGGGCTCGCATGAACGACTTCTTGACGGCCTACTACGACGATGACGCGGGACAGCAGCGCATCGGCAGCCAGGCCGCGCTCGACGAACTGCTCGACCGAGTCGCAAGTCTGCCGCGGCCGACCTGGGTTGAATTGGTCAGTGCGGATGAGCTCGCCACGATCAACATTGGGCTAGGAGCGGCCTTCAGTTCCTTGACCCTCTACGACGACGTCGATGGCTCCGCCAAGTACCGCTCAGCTGGCACCCTCGACGAGCCGCAGAAGGCGACCTTCGACTATGGCGGCGTGCCGACAACCATGGGCAGAGGCAGCGCGATCACCGTGAAGGAGGCTCGTGCGGCGGCCTCCGAGTTCCTCGCCACTGGCAGACGTCCTGAACTGGTGGCCTGGGAGTTGGCAGTCGGCTAAGTGCTCACATGGCGAAGATGAACGTGTGTTCTATGGTGTGGCCGGTCGAGGCTGCTCCTGTCGAACTGCCGCCTCTGGTCGCCAGCGATACGCTGATCGCTCGGGTTGAGGGGTCACGTCTGTCTTCTGGTCCAGCCATTGATGCCTGACCCGACGACGTCAGCGGCTTGCGCCGAGGGAGAGACCATGACCTAGACCTTGACCCGCCATCCGGGGACCGAGACGCTCGAACTCGTGCCGAGACTCAAGCCGCTTTATGCGAACGTCTACTCGAAACCTCCTTACAACATGTCACACGAACCCCAAGTGACGTGATGTCCGACCTCGTAGTTCAGAAACTCCGAGGAAACCGACACGCAGGTTCTTCGCTGTGACGCGGCTAATGTACCGCAGGCTGTCACCTTGGGCGCGCTCGACCAGGACCACTGAGTGGGCGTCCTCGAGCACGCTGATGCCGTCGTCGCACTGGCTGATATTTCGCGGTATCTACTGCCGCTGCCCTCGCAGATGGCGGCAAGAGGTCGGGCACTGAAGTTGAGGACCCGAGATGGCGTGCACGATCGAGACGTTGAGGCGGCGACGGTGCAGCATGCCACGAGGATCGGCTCACTGGCACGGCTCGTGACTGCCTGGCGCCGAGGACCTAGCCGTGTCGCGGTGCGAGAAGAACTCGGCACCACCTGATAGGTGCGGACGGCCGGAGGAGTTGGCGCGGTCACGAACTTATGCCGTCCAATTCACCACGACGCCGTTGTCTACGTGCAGCGCGGAGATGCCTGTCGAAGCGAGGTTGTTGGCGATCGGTAACTGGCGATCCCGTTGCGCTCGTGCGGCCCTGTCGCACACAACTGTCACTGGCCAGCCCTAGAACCGTCCGGACCTGCATTGGTCCCAACTTCATCTATGGATAGCAGACGTGTAACGCCTAGTGGCTTGTCGCGATATCCAAGGTGTTGCTGGCGGTCCGGGGGCCGATCCGTCGGGGTCGAATGCGCAGCCAGGGGATGGTGCAACTTTGCATTCAGGTGTAACGAGGCGTGGGTGTGACTGTGTAGAGCAGTCATGCGGTGCGCCCGAGTGGACACGCCGAGCCTCCCTGACTTCGCACCGATTCATGGATAGGCTCAACGAGGCTATGTCTGATTGGGGTTCCATTGACCGACCGCGTGCGTTGCCCAGTCTGCAACTCACCCATGGTCATGCAGTTCGCATCTCGGGGACGGAATGCCGGCAAGGGGTTTTGGGGCTGTTCGCAGTATCCACGCTGCCGAGGCTCCCGCGATGCCACTGGCGACGTGTCACAGCCGCGGCAGTTGCCGAAGAATCGTGTGGCCACTCCTGCCGCGTCCGGACGCGCCCGCGGGAGATCGCTGAGTCGCGGCGATCTGCTGATCTCCGCCGAGAACACATTCGGAGCCGGCAAGTTGGTTGCCCGTGACGGCGAGAACCTGGTGCTCGAGTACTTCGACGCCCCTGGTCAGGATCCGTCTGCCCGATATCAGGAATCTGTAAGTCGACGCAGTCTCACCCGACTTACGCTCAGCCCAGAACTTCGCGTGTTCTGGATCGACCAACAAGACCGCTGGCGCTCGGGTCGGATCATTGAATCCAACGAGCACAACGACATCTATGTCCGCGGTCACGAATGGGAGGGCTTCGTTCCAGAGGAGAAGCTGTTCGTCCGCTGGGATAGGCCACTGTCCGATCCGGTCGGCTTTGGTGAGGCAGGTCTCTTGGAGTCCCCCCTCCTCGCCGACATGCGGCTGCCGTTCCTCCAGGGCATCCTCCGGCAACGTTCGGCCGTCCACGGCATGCGTGCGGTTCTCTCGAGTTGTATCGAATTGCACGAACACCAGGTCGAGACGGCTTGGCGAGTCCTGCAAGACCCTGTCCAGCGCTACTTGCTTGCGGACGAAGTCGGCTTGGGCAAGACCATCGAGTCTGGCATCGTTGTCCGCCAGCAACTGCTGGACAAGCCCAGCCTGCGCGTCCAACTCATCCTCCCGCCATTCCTTGTCGAGCAGTGGAAGCGCGAGTTGACCCAGAAGTTCCGCATCCACGACTTCAAACGAGCTCAGATCCGGTTCGCGCGGGACGATGAGCCGCAGCATTGGGAGCCGGCCGATCTCCTTATCGTGGATGAGGCACACAACCTGGCCCGGATGGCCGGCAGCGCCGATCCCGCCCTTGCGGCGCGCTTCGCGCGCCTCGCTGAGGTTGCGAGCGCCTCGCCCCGCCTATTGATGCTGTCCGCGACACCGGCGCTTCACAACGAAGACGCGTTCCTAGCGATGTTGAAGTTGTTGGACCCGGCCGTCTACGCCGAGACAACAGCGGCGGACCTGAGGCGGCGCCTAGAGGCACGAGCCAGCATCGGCCGCATCTTCCTCGGCCTGCAACCGGGTCTGCCGAGTAGCCTCCTGAAAGCGCGACTCGCCGAGATCGAAGCCGAATTCCCTGGGGACGAGGAGCTCACTGCGATTGTCGTCAGGACCGGCGAAGCGATCCGCGCACAGAACAAGGATGCGGTTGTCCTTGAGATCCAGGCCTTGCGCAACCATGTGGCTGAGGTTTACCGGGTCCACCGGCGGATGCTCCGCACTCGACGGACCGCCGCGCTGGAAGGCTCATACCGTGTCGGCGGGCGACGTGCGCCGAAGGTACTCGCCTTGCACTCGACAGCCGACGAGGACGCAACAGAGGTCCTTGACCGGTGGCGAGAGCAGGCGCTGGCTGCTGCGGAGGGCGACCGCGAGGCACTCCGCGCAACCGGGCGCGCCTTGGCCCAGGCAGTGTCATTTATGCTGGACCCGGAGGCTCTGCGGGACTGGGCAGCCGAGCGGGCGTCGACTGGTGTTGATGAGGAAGAACGCGCAGCGTTGGAGCGGGTGATCCGGGACCTTGCCTTCGTGTCGCGTCGCGACACAGTCAGCCGTCCGATAGCCGATGCGATGAGCTATCTATTCAACGTCAAGGAACGTGTTGTCCTCTTCGGCCCGACTACAGCGTCGGCGGCGGAGATCGCCGACGAACTCGAGGAGTTGCTCGGAAGCAAGTCTGTCTTCCGCCACCTCGCCAGTGACCCTCCTGACCAGGCAGAACGAGCGTTGCGCCGCTTCGAGCAGATCCGCAGCGCCGCCGTATTAGTTGCAGATGCGTCGGCCGAGGAGGGCCGCAACCTCCAGTTCGCCAACGTGCTGGTGCACGTTGGCTTGCCTGCCGAGGCCAACCGCCTTGAGCAGCGCATCGGACGTTGTGACCGTTGGGCCGCCAAGGACACCTCTCCGTGGCGCTCGTACATGATTGCAGGAGAGACCGAGAACTCGTTCGCCGGCGCCTGGCGGCGGATCTTGACCGACGGCTTTGGCATCTTCGACGTATCTGTCGCGAGCCTGCAGCAGGCGGTCGACGAGGCGACCGACGAGGCCTGGCGGATCTTGCTGGAGCAGGGGGTAACTGGCGCCGACGAGGCGATCACTACGGTGCAGGAGATGCTTACCCGAGAGATCGAGCGCGTGCGAGAACAGGACGCGCTCGATAGCCTCGAGACAACTGCGGACGAGCGGTCCGTCTACGCCCGGATGATGGACGTCGAATCCGTGGCAAATGAGTTTGCCGACCTTACCGACAGACTGCTATCCGCCAAGCGGGTGCCAGGCAATTTGCGCTTTGACCCCATCGGCAATCCGATGCTGGATCTCGGCGGCTACGAGATCCTTGGCCGCTTGCCGGGCAAGCAAGCACAGATCCCGCTGATCCCTGCCTGGCGCCTGCTACGCGACTTCATGCCGCTCAAGGGGCACCGGGGAACGTTCTCCCGGTCGATCGCGATCGAGAAGGACGACGTCCATCTCTACCGCTACGGCGATCAGTTCATTGACGCAGTCAGCGACTTCCTCTGGCACGACGACCGCGGCCGAGCGTTCGGCATGTGGCGGTGGTTGCCCGATTGGCGGCGTGACGATACTCCTGTGTACCGGTTCGATTATGCTGTCGAGGCCAAGCCCCTCGAGGCTCCGAAGGCCTCCGATCCGCGTCGCGAACTCGCGAGGGTCAGCCTGGGGATGGATCAGTTGTCCATTGCACGACGCGCCGACGGGATGTTGCCGCCGATCATTGTGACGGTCTGGATGAGCGCGGACGCGACGGAGCTCACCACGAAGGTCCACCTCGATGCGCTCTCGGCGCCGTACGTGAAGCCGCACCCTGCGGTGGAAGGCGGCGACTATGCGCTCAACCGGACCCGAATCGAGCGTGCCTACGAGTTGATCTCCATTTCGGACTGGCGGAGTTCCTGGCGGAATGCCGAAGCCGCTGCCCAGCGCCTAGTCCGTGGGCGTGAGGACATCCGCGATGCCGTTGCACGTGCGTCGGCCATAGCGTCCAGCGACGCGACGACGCGTCTGTTGCAGTTGCGACTGCGCGCGGCGCGGAGTTCGGGCGCGGAATTGGCGACCCTCGAGCAGGACATCTATCGCGAAGAGGTCGTGGCTGGCGCCTTGGCCGAGGCAATAAGGACCCCCACCTTACGGCTGGACAGCACTGGCCTGGTCATCCTCTCTGGCCGTTCAATCGGGGAGGACTGACCAGTGACTGATCAGTGGGACTTGATGACAGCTCTGCTCGCCGGCGGAACTGGAGACCGATCACTGCTGACAGGGCCGTACCGACGGTTGGTTGATGCATGGCTGTCCGACGAAGCCGGCCCGGCAATCGCCGGCGATGTGGCCGCGCTGGTCGGGCAGATCCTGCGCCACCGGCGCGGCTCTACGGGCCACGGGAACCACAATCTTCGCCTGCGCCTCGCCGATCGCGGAGTCCCGATTGAGCGTTTCGCCCAAGCGCACCTGGCGACGGAAAGATTCGGACTGCAAGAGCACCGAGTCTCACTGGGCGCGGACTGGGCGCCCGACTGGCTCCTGGGCGATCACCGCTGGATAGACCTGGCCTGCACTAGTCCGAGCCCATACGTCGGGCCGGAGGGAACGGTCTCCACCTTCGCGCGTCCGGACATGGCGGTTCCGGTCGACCCCGCTGTCGCTGCAATCGCGGGCATCGATGCGTATCGATCGCGCAGCCAAGCCAGCGCCATCCGCGCAGCCGCTTTGGCGGACCCCGAATCGACGTTGCATGTCGTACTCCCGACCGGCACCGGGAAGTCTCTTGTTGGCATCACCCCGGGACTCCTCGCCGACAAGAGCGTAACCGTAGTCGTCGTGCCGACCATCGCTCTTGCTATGGACCAGGAGAGGCAGATTCGCAAGCGATTTCCTGGTCAGGGCCTTCCCGCCGAACTCGCGTATTATGGCGACCGACACGAGCGCGACAGGGACGCGATTAAGGAGCGACTGCGGAACGGATCGCAGAAGGTCCTTTTCACATCGCCCGAGGCGTTGGTCACGAGCCTCGCTCAATCGCTGCGCCATCTGGCATCTCGCGGCGCACTTGGCCATTTGGTCATCGACGAAGCCCACTTGATCCGTTCCTGGGGTCTGAGTTTCCGGCCGGACTTCCAATTGGTCGCCTCTTTGGTCGGCGAACTTCGAGACATCGCGCGCGCGCAAGCCGTCACGCCGCCGCGGGTCGTGCTGTTGACGGCCACGCTGTCGAAGCAGGGATTGTTGCTGAACGATGAACTGTTCGCCGGCGCAAAGGGTTCGATGTTCGTCGGGTCGACATTCCTGCGAACGGAGTTACGCTACCTCTTCGCACGACCGACATCAGCCGAGGAGCGGATCAACCGGGTTGTCGACGCGATGCGCCACCTGCCGAGACCGGCGATCGTGTATACGACGAAAAAAGAGCCAGCCGACGAGATCGCAGCGCGACTGCGCGAGGCTGGGTTCGCGCGGACCGCAGTCTTCCACGGCGACGTAACGTCTGGGGAGCGTCTGGACATCCTGCAAGGTTGGTCCGGCGATGGCGGGCCAACCTCCTACGACATTGTGGTCGGGAATAGCGCGTTCGGACTCGGCGTCGACCAAGCTGACGTCCGAACTGTTCTGCACGCCTGTGTACCGGCCTCAGTCGACCGGTTCTATCAGGAGGTCGGGAGAGGAGGGCGCGACGGCCACTCCGCGGTGTCTGTTTGGCTTCCGACCACGACGGACAGGGAAGAAGGACGCGCCATCGAGAACTCCGCGATTCTCGGCGATCGGAAAGGCTGGGGTCGCTGGGAGGCGATGAGAGATGCGCGAGTCGGAGACGACCCGGTCACGCGTCGGATGGTGTTGGATACTGGCAGCATCCCCCCGTGGCTCACCTATCGATCGGACAAGAACCAACTTTGGAACCGGAACACGTTGGTGTTGATGCAGCGCGCAGGATTGCTCGACCTAATTGAGACCTCGCCCCCGACGCGGGTGCGAGATCCGGGCGAACCCGCTGAGATGTGGCAGGCACGCAACGATGCGGCGTGGGAGAGATACGTGCGGTTGGCGACCATCCAGGTCCGTCCTGGCGTGAACAACCTCGACGAGTCCGCTGTCACGAAAGCCTTCGAACGCGTCCGAACCGAGGTCCGTGATTCCGAGGCGGACTCGATGGATCGCGTGGACCGCATGTTCGCCCTTACCGAATGTTGGGGACGCATCCTCAGCGAGGAGTATGGATACCAGGACGTCGGGCCGATGCACGCACACCAGGTGGTCGCTGCCGCGTGTTCGGGTTGTCCGTCCACCGAGCACGTGCCGGAGTCGTCGTACCGCGCGGCTCAGCCGGTCGTGGCGGAGGCGGCGTTGCCCAACCTCCATCGTCAGGTCAGTCCAACGCTCGCAGCATTAGCACACGGGCAGCGAACGCTCGTGGTGACCTACCCCGAAGGCGGCCTCCGTGTGTACCTCGACGACCTCGTGCAGCGCTGCGTTTCCCACGGTGTTAGAGGAGTGCTCGCAAGCCCGAGTTTGGTCGCACTCCCCGCCGTAACCGGTGCGGCGCGCTTCGCGGAGGAACGCCTGGTGGCAGTCGACCCGATCCTTCCTCTCGGTCCAGCCGTTCATTTCGCGGTGCCGAGTCTGATACTCCTGGATCCAACGGACAAGCCGCGCTTGAGTTGGCTCGCCGGTTCCTCAGGGGCGCTGCGGATACTTGTGCTCCCTGACATCGCCCTTGATCCTCAATATCCGAACGACCTCGTCAAGAACATCCGCGTGCCGCACTGGGCGCTCGCCGACTTCCTCAGGAGCCTGTGAATGGCCGTTCTCAATCCGCCGCGAGTCCTGCCGGGCCTTGGTCGAGCGATCGTCAACTATCTGTTGGATGCGCGTCGGACGCTCACTCAGGATGAGTTGGTTGCGGCGTTCAAGCCCGACGGGCTAAATCCTGGCGCGAACGCAGCATCCGGCGTGACGAATACCGTTTCGGCGTTGCGTGCGATCGACGTCCTCGATGAGGATGCAGACGGCGCCCTTCGGATCGGCTCGAAGGTGGAAACCTTCAAGACGCCGTTTACAAAGCAGCAGTTCCGCCGTGTTCTTCAGAATCGCGTGTTTGATGTAGATCCGGGCGACGATCTCTGGAGAACTCAGGCCGGTGAAGGGCGGACCCGGGGAGCGCGGGATCTCCACCGTGCGCTCACCTGGTTGCTCGCTCAAGATGCGCTGGGGCAACCGTTGGGGTGGAACGACAACGTTCAGGTCATGCAGACAGACCAATTCAGCACTACAAACAACGAGGCTTGGGCAATTACTAACGACACCCGTTGGCTCGCGACTGTCCGCTGGATCCTAGTGCTCGGACTGGCTACAACGTCCGTTGTCCGGGACAAGAACGGCGTCGTCCCGCTTCCCGTGATTGCTGTCGATGATGCCATCAGTGATTTTCCGAACGAGCGGCTAACCATCCATGACTTCTTGGCGAGGCTCGGAAGAGCGATCCCATTCGTGCACGGAGGTCCGGCACGCAGTGGCCTCGTCGCATACCTGGGCCGCGATCCGGACGCCGGGATCAGGGCAGATTGTGCTGACAGTTCGATCGGGCAAGCGCTACGCATCCTCGAGGAACAAGGACGCGTCCATTTCGAGGCACTTCCGGACGCCGACGGAATCCGCCTGTCTCGTTTCGACAGCACCCGCCAGACCCACGTGATCGTCCAGGCCGGAGGTATGAAGTGAGTTGGCGTGGCAGTCTCCCGGCGGCATGCTGGAACGCCAACGAGGCTTCGAATGTTATTCCGGTCGAGGCAGAGAGCACCTCGGAGGGTGTCTTCCTCGCGACGCACAGCACGATTCCGATCACACAACGCGATCAGGTAAACAACGCCAAGCGAGTCACGGTCGTCGACGAACGCGCCCTGCTCCAAGCGGTCCAGGATCAACCAGATGACCAGCCCATCATTCCGATCCTTGGTAAGTCAGGCACAGGTAAGTCCCACTTGGTCCGTTGGTTGCGCGCGAACCTCAAGACTAAAGAATCGACACGCGTCATCTTCGTGCCAAAACACCGGGTGTCGCTGCGGGGGATCCTTGAACTGATCTTGGAACACGCGACCGGCGAGAACGCGGACGACCTCCGTGCCAAAGTTGCGGCCGCCGTGGATGCTGCAGCGGACGAGAAGACCGCCCGACTGAAGTTGCGCAACGCGCTCGCGGTGAACATAGAGACCAGTGGCGCCCGTTCCAACGGTTCTGCTGAAGAGATCGAGAATCGCGCGTATCTGGCCTCCCCTCAAGGTCTCCCGGCTTTGTTTGGCGACGATGTGTTCCGCGCTCGTCTGCTCCATGAGAACGGTCCTATTGCTCGCTTGGTTCGCGAAAAGCTGACGGGAAAGGGGACTGAGGACAAGGAGGATGCGTTCGGCTTTACAGTTGAGGATCTCAACCTTTCAGTCGACGATGTCAAGAGGGCCGGCCTGGCTGCTCAGCAGGTGGCTGGCGCCCTGACTAGTGACCTGGGATTTCGCGAACTCGCCGCGAGGATGATCAACGAGCAGTTGGCGCCCTCGGTCAGCGAGGTGTTTGGCGTTGGTGGCGACGACCTCAAGCAGATCCTGACTGACGTCCGGGCGCAACTGAATAAGCAGGGGTTGGAACTGCTCGTCCTCATCGAGGACTTCTCGATCTTCCAAGGCATTCAGGGTGGACTCATCGATGCGATCACGCTGATCTCGACTGTTGCACAGGAACTCTGCCCGATGCGGGTAGTAATGGCCGTGACCACCGGCTACTTCATTAATCAAATGCCTGAGACCGTATTCACTCGTACCTATAGGGTCTTTGATCTCGATCTTCCGGATGGCGCCGCGGTTGCATTCAGCCCCGCCGGCTTCGCAGCTCGCTACCTTAATGCCGTTCGGGTAGGTGCCGCCGCACTCGATGTAGCCAACGAGAATAATGACCACCCCACGAACGCCTGCGATGAATGCCCGGTGGACGAAAAATGCCATGCGGCGTTCGGTGTGGCTGATGGTTTTGGCCTTTTCCCGTTCAATCGGGCCGCCCTGGAGCGGGCAATTAAGGGTCAGTCTAGCAACGGATCCTTCGTGGCGCGGGACGTGCTGACCCGGGTGCTTCGTCCGGTACTGCGTCGCGACAAGGTGGAAATCGATCTGAACCGTTTCCCGAGTGAAGGTTTCGCCAGCGAATTCAAATCAGGTGCGGACGATCGACTCTCCAATATCGAGGACCAGGTGAGGCTGCGGACTCCAGGAGACGTGGAACTCACTGACCGCCGGGTTCGCCTGGTGCGCTTCTGGGGTTCGAGTGACGGCGCTGAGAACCTCGACCCGACGATCCATGAAGCCTTCGGGATCCCGCCGATCGACGGATTGGATGACGTGGCGCCGGAGGAGGAACTTCAAGGCCCGATTGGCAGGCCGAGTACAAGTAAGACCACGCCTCCGGACGAGACGCCGACACTCGGCCCGGCAATCCCTGATCCGCCATTGGTGAAGGCCATCGACAGGTGGCGGGCAACTGATGAACTTGGCATGACCGAACGGAACACTCTTCGCAACATCGTCCACAATGCCGTGCAGTCGCGTTTGATGTTAGAAGACGGCCTCGGCGGCGAGTCCCTGTGGCGGGGTGGCAAGGAGTTCGCGCCCAGTTTCGAGGGCACCTCGGTCGAATTTAACCCGGCCAAGCATGCTGCCGCCGTCCTACCGATCGATCGTACGAACGACGACGACGTCCGTGCGCTCCGTGCACTAGCCTGGGTAAACAGGTTAGGGTCTTGGGCCGACGTGCCGGACGGCGAGCGGTTACAGCGTCTCGTCGAAGCGCGGATCCAGGTCTGGGTCGAGCAAGTGGCGCGGGTTCTGCTGCCGCCAACTCGGGCCGATGATGACCCCGAACTCGTGCGTCTGACCCACACGCTGCTGGCAGTTGCACGGTCGCTCGGTATCGGGAACGCCTACAAACGAGATACCTCTAGCAGGATTCAAGCGCTGTTTGCGCCGCCACCCCCTCGGCCGACTCCCGACCTCCGGCCGCAACTCGCAGCGATGCAGTCATACGTCAGTTCAGGAGCCACCAATCGTCTGAACCGCACTCAACTGCAGCAGCGACTGCTCCGACGCGCGTCCTACAGTCAAGGCGATGGCAAGCCACTGGCTCTTGACCTGGCCAAGGTGAGTCGAGTGATCCGGGACCCGGATGCCGATATGCCGTGGCCGGCCTCGACGCCGGGCCTGGTCGTTAGTTCTGTCGATGCAATTACGGTTCGAATGGGGACGCTCGATGCGCTCCGTTCGGAGGCCGAGACACTGCTGCCGGACCTTTCGAATCTCGGAGGCGACATTGCCCAAGTGGCCGCCGAGTTGATCACGTTGGTCAACGAACGAGCAAACGTTGCCGCGCTCCCCGACGGCATCGATGTGGACGACCTACGGGCGGCAGCAAGAGCCATAAAATCAGGAGACCAGAGGCTCGTGGAGACAACCCGCGCTGAGTTCGACCGCTGGAGTGAATTGACAGTGGACGAGCGGATGAAACTAATAACCGGAGATTGGGATGAGAGTGCTCGCCGAGTCAGGGCCTGGCTTGTCCTGGCAGAGCCCGCCGTCGACCTGCTAGCGAACAGCCTGAAGACGGCGAAAGCGTCGGACGCCCAGCGCGAATACGCCGAAGTTCGTGAGAAGTTGATCGGGGACGTGGCGACCTTGGCTGACGCTCTCGCGGCGATCCCAGCGGCGGAGGGGACCGAATGAGCTTGCGCAGCAGGATCCGGGATCTGCATACCTCTGCGGTCGTTGCCGACAACGAACACCAGGTGCGTCTGCGAACCGGACAACTGTCTGACCTCAGTGACCGAATCGCAACAGTCGCGCAAGGACTCTCGGCACTGAGAGTGGGGTTGGCTGAGGTACGGCAGTTGAAAGTGGAGATCCCGGCAGACTTACACCGCGCTGCTGGTCGCGCGACTGATGGACTTCGCTCGCTCGCCGCCGAACTCCCCGACATCGCGGTTGACTCGAACCTGGACGCGGCAAAGGTCCATGTCAGCAATACGGAAAGGTTCGTATCCGGTTTACGCAGTTTCGTCGCGGACAATTGGCGCCGGCATGTTACGCAACCACTTCCCCCGATCAACCGCGAACTTGTCGATGCGCTGGCCGAGAGTGGCGTCGATGTCGAATCAATTCGGGTGGCTCTAGAGAGCGCTCAAGGGCAGCTTCTCGCGATCGTCAACCGCACCATCCCATTGAAGGGTGATGTCGACAAATTTCGTACCGCGTTCGAGTCGGTGCGCGCCTCCGGGGATCAGATCGGCAACGTCGTCGATCCGGACATTGCCAAGGGGATCGTCGGCTCTCAGGAGGGGGCTGGCATGCCGCTGGCCTGGTTCACTCCAGTGCGACTCCAGGCCTTGTCCGAGTTGGGAATCATCGACCGCTTCCGGGTCCGGTTGCAATGAATCCTACGCTGCTTACCCGCGTCCTCGATCGACTTGAGTCACTCGAGGACCCGCTCTTGTGCTGGGGCGTCGTCGACGGGGGCTTCAGCGACGACGAACTCCGCGAAGTGATCGAGCGGGAGTTGACTGACAGCCGCGAATGGGAGTTGGACGCGGAGGCTGTCATCGAGGCGATGAGGGCGCGAGCGCTCCTAGTTTTCGACCCGAACACGGCACCACCGCGATGGCGCACGCGCAACGGCGAGACGATCCGACTTGTCGCGCGGCTGCGACAGATCTTCCTAGACAAGTCTTGGCAGGACGGCACCAACCTGATCTCGGACTTCCGCTATGCGCGGCGCCCCCGCTTCTACCCTAAGCGCGATCAGCCGTGGGACACCTTGCTCGACGGTCTCTCCGGCATCGCTGACGTCCAGCGCAGTGTCATCGACGTGATGACCCTGCGTGACGGGAAACACGATGACCTGAGCGGCTTCCAGGTTCGAGCCACCCGGCAGATCCTTACTGCCCTACAGTCGCAGGTGACCACCGCGACCGTCGTCGGTGCCGGTACGGGTAGCGGGAAGACGAACGCGTTCTATCTCCCAGCCTTCAGCTACCTCGCTGGGATTGAGGACTCCTCCGCCTGGACTCGGGCTCTGGCCGTTTATCCGCGGATTGAACTGCTGAAGGATCAACTCGACACTGCCTTCACGCACGCCCGTCGCCTCGACGGCCTCTGGCAGCGCCTGCACGGACGCCCGATGTCTATCGGTGCGCTGTACAAGAGCACACCGGCCAATGCCGGCAACGCCAAGGCAGCGTACACAGGCTGGGGTAAACGATCCAATGGTATGGCGTCCCCGCAGTTGCGTTGTCCGGGCGACGGCTACCAGCATTGCGGTGGTGAGTTGATCTGGCCATTCGCAGACATCGACAGGGACGTCGAGCGCCTCGTCTGCCATACCTGTCGCCGCGAGTTCGACGAGCGCCAGGTGGTGCTTACCCGGAAGCGCATGCAGAACAACCCGCCGGATCTGCTCTTCGTCACTACCGAGATGCTCAACCGCGGACTGTCCGACTTACAACTCCGCGGGCCGCTCGGCGTCGACGTCAGTCAGGCTAGAAAGCCACGCATGATGCTGCTCGACGAGATCCACACCTACGACGGAACAACAGGTGCGCAAGCCGCCATGGTGCTCCGGCGCTGGCATCACAGCGTCCAGGCTCCGGTCGCATTCGTCGGCTTGTCCGCGACGCTCTCTAACCCGGTTCGCCATATGGCCGACCTCACCGGTGTCGCCGATGACCTCGTCACCAGTATCGCTCCGGAGCCAGAGGAATTGGAGTACGAAGGCGCCGAGTACCTGCTAGCGCTACGCAGTGACCCCACGAGTGGGGCATCGGTGTTGTCAACGACCATCCAGACCTCGATGCTGCTTCCGCGGACCCAGGATGTTCCTGGCGCGCGCGTCTCCGAAGGTGTCTTCGGTACGAAAGCGTTCGTGTTTACCGACGACCTCGACGTCACCAACCGACTGTTCTACTACCTCCTTGATGCCGAAGGACAGCGCTACATCGAACGTAGGACCAAGTCCGTGAAGCCGCCGCTTGCCTCGAAGCGCGCGCTAGAACCAGGAGATGACGCGACTACGCAACGCCGAGCTGGCCAGGTGTGGGACTTGCCGGTCTCAATCGGGCACAGGTTCAACCGGAAGGGCGACGGCCTCAACGTTAGTCGGACGACCTCGCAAGACGCTGGAGTGGAGGCTGGCAGTCAACTGATCGTTGCCACCGCATCGTTGGAGGTCGGCTTTGACGACCCCGATGTCGGCGTGGTGATTCAGCATAAAGCCCCTCGCGGGACAGCTGCGTTCCTGCAGCGAAAGGGCCGCGCCGGCCGAAAGCGGACGATGCGGCCGTACACCGCCGTCGTGCTGTCCGACTACGGTCGAGACCGCGCGACTTACGAGGCGTGGGATGGCCTCTTCGACCCGGTGCTCCCGGATCTGGTTCTGCCGATCCGCAACCGCGCGGTACTGCGCATGCAGGCCACAATCGCGATGGTGGACTGGCTCACGGCCCAGTTGAAGATGCAGGACGTCCCGCCTTCGACCAAGACCTGGGGTGCCCTCGCCAAGCGACCGGCAGCGAGTTTCGCCAAACCCGGCCGCGAAACGCAACTCAAGGCCGTTGCGATTCTGAATTCGGTACTCCGTGACCCGAGCCGCCAACGTAGCCTGCGGACGTGGGTCCAGAACGCACTGCGCCTCTCCGACGCCGAGGTGAATGAGATCCTTTGGCACCCACCTCGACCGTTGATGCTCGCTGCAGTGCCCACCCTCAAGCGTCGTCTCCAGCACAACTGGGCGGTTGCCAGTCCGGGTTCGCTCGACGAATTCCGTGATCTGAGCGGCGACAACCCACTGCCGGACTTCTTTCCGATGAATCTCTTCAGCGAACTGTCACTTCCGGAGAGCTACGTGAGTTCGCCTCCTCAGTTGGAATGGGAGACGGACCGGGAACTGCACGCTATGGGACTCGGCCAGATGCTGCGTGAGTACGCTCCAGGCCGGGTCTCTCGTCGGTTCGCGACGCGCAACCCCGAGCACCGCCATTGGATCCCGGTCCCGCTCGGTAAGAGCGATGCGAGCATCGAGTTGAGTGAGATTCTGCCGATCTATGGGATTGAAGAGCCGAGCACTATCTCGATCGACGGCAAGCCGGTGGAGACAACCGTTGTCCGTCCCGACCAGATCCTCGTCGAACATCCGCCACCGTTTGTCAAGGACTCATCGAACGCAACCATGCTGTGGCGCTCGCAACTGCTCGAGACCGGTCCCGGCCTGTTGGTTCGCGTTCCGACCGCCGATCCGATCGGTCGCTTGATCACTGAAATGCGCTTCTTCTTGCACGCCCAGAACGCACACATCAACGTTCACCGGGCAGCGGTGGGCTCTGATGCTACTGTTGCGATGGAGGATGGAACCGAACAGCGGGTGCACGCTCGGTTCTCGCTCGACGGTGAACCGGTCGCTCTCGGCTCGACCTACGATGTCGACGGGCTGCGCATTCGGGTGGCGCTCTCCAGCGAGATCGACCCGCCAGCGGATGTCCTGCCTGGCCTGCGCAGTGCTTGGTTCAAGCACGTGCTGATGACCGATGCGGGTCTGCTCGAAACGCTAAATACATTCCGGATCGACTGGCTGCACCAGTGTCTCGAGGCGATGCTATTGACAACAGCCGTGCGAGACAGTTGCACGGTGGCTGAAGCCTTTGCTTCGGTACACGGATCGTTCGCGACTCAACTGCACGAGACCCTAAACGCGATGTTCCGCAGCCACAATGTCCTCGAGTCCGAATCGACAGCCCTGACGAATATGGGCAAGCGACTTAAGGCTGCGTTTGCCGACCCATCGGTCGCCACGCGACTCGATGCGCTTGCATCGCAGTACTGGTCGCCAGATCCTCACCGCTTCAACGAGTGGCTTCGTGAACGAATCCTGTCCACGATCGGCCACTCCGTGCTGGCCGCCGCGAGGCAGATCTGTCCCGAGCACGACCCCGAGGGCATCGTTGTCGACATTGAGCCCGGATTCAACTCAAACGGAGTTCTGCGAACCGGAGAGATCTGGCTGACCGAATCCTCGGCCGGTGGCGGCGGCTTTATTGAGGCGCTGACGGCGCGGGTGCGTCCGGATCCGCGTCGCTTCCTCCGCTTGATCATGCGGGCAACCCAGCCCAGCACGGACGAACTGGTCGACACACATATGCAGCGCGTGATCCACCTGATTAATCACGACTCAGCCTGGGTCCAACTGGTCAACGACTTCCGGTCGGCCCCCGACCAGGCCGCCCGGGTCGCGACCCTCAACGGGATCCGGGACGGCCTCCGCCAGGCGGGGATCTACGGGGCAGAACAGTCTGTGATCTCTGCGCTGTCAAACCGGGTGCTGCGCCCCGGGTCGAGTGCGGCCACGGACCGCGCGCTCGGAACGCTGATCCAGGAGTGGCGCGCTGAGGAAGACCGACTGGGCGTCGAGATCCCGCCGCGCACTTGGGCCTACCTGATGCGAGCGCGGACTGACTTCGATCCCGGCCTCGTCCTGCTCGCGGCCGCCACCGAACGCCAACGAATGGACGCGATCCAGAGCCTGCTTTGGCCGCGCGGCTGGCAGTTGCGCGCCGAGGAATTGCACGCGTGGAACCCGTTCGCGGAAAACCTCCCGGCCGCACCGGACCTTCTCCGTTCCATCACCGCCGCCGGCGAGACGCCGATGGCGTTGTCCGACGACATCGGCGTGACCCTACGCGCCGTCCTCGCCGAACGAGGATCGGCACAGGTGATGGCCACGCCTGACCAGGCCGTGGCGTTGGCTAACCTGCTAGTCGACCTCAGCTACGAGCCCGTGGTGACGGAGTACCTGAGCGTTTACCCACGGGTGGTTGAGATTGATCACCAGGCCAACGGCAACGTCGTCGTGGCTCTCGAGCTCGCCGAGGTTTCAGCATGAGGCGCATAACGACGACCGGCCTCGGGCACACCCGAGTCCTCAACGACTTGCTGCAGAACCTCTTTATCACCGAACTACTTGTGCCCTCCAGCCAACTGTGGGTGCTTTCCCCGTGGATCTCCGACATCGACGTCATCGATAACACGGCCGGACAGTTCAAGACAGTCCTACCCGGGATGCCGGCTCGGCACATCCGGTTCACCGAGGTGCTCATCGAACTAGCCAGGCGCGGTTCGGACGTACGTGTCCTGACTCGCGACGTTGAGAGCAACACGGCGGTGCGGCAGCGACTTGAGGATGTCGGTGGACTGAGCGCAAGACCGGTCGTCAAGATCAGGCCTAACCTGCACGACAAGGGGATCGTTGGTGATCGCTTCCACATCCAGGGATCGATGAACTTCACCTTCCATGGTCAGGCTGTGAACGACGAGGGCGTCACGTTGACCTCCGCCCCCCACGAGATAGCTGGGGCCCGGATCGCTTACAACGCGAAGTATCAGGTGTGATCGCCGTGGTGACCGACGACTTCTTCGAGGCGGGCAACCTGATCAATCCGGTTGAACTGCCGCCTGAGCACGAAGCCTCGATCGAGAACTGGCTAGATGCGATCAAGCATGGCCAGATCGGTTTTCTGCCGCGTACGACGTCTCAAGGCTTGTACTGGTATGCCTTCGCGCCGACGATTCGCGAGCAGAAGGAGTTGCTCGTCCTCCTCGACGCCTGGGTCGGGCCGACATTCAGCGATCTTCCACGAAGTCGCGGACGCTTGTATCCCGCAGATCCGTTTGATGCCCCGTTGGCCGCGATGCAGGTTTCCCCATTGCGCTTCGAGGTCCTTCCTCGCCGAGACAGACGGTCAAGAGACCAGGTTCGTAACGCTCTGCTGGTGCTCTCGCGACTCGTCTGGAACCGGCCGAGATCGGAGTTCGACGCGCCGCGTACGACCGTTGAGGTGCTCGACGACCTCGGACATGCGATCGCGGCACAGGACCGTCCGATGGCGCTCGGATGCATGCGCGAACTGGAAGCGACCGCCGATCTCGATCAAACGAACCTGGCCCTCCTGCGGTTCCGGGTGTACGAGGGCTTGGAAGACTGGGCCGCGATCTTCGCCGATCAGGATCTCGAGCACGTGCTGCTATTGCGCCGTCCAATCGGCATCACCAGAATTCTTCAGCGTGCGGTGTACACCCGGTATCTGGAGAAGGCCGATCTAGACGGCAGTGCCACTGATCTCCACGAAGCAGCCGAGGCAATCCCACCGTCCCTCCGGGTGCTCGCTACAGGCGCGATTACTCGTACCCGGCCGGCCGTCGTTGTCGAGTTTCTGCTTGGTTTGTTGACCCAAGCGACATCGGCGACGTTCGACCGTCTAATCGGGGAAGCCGCGTTGATCGAGCCGGAACTCGACGCTCGTCTGCGGTCGTTGCTTCCGCCAACCTCACCAAAACCAGAATCCGCGCCAGACCCCGAGCAGGACCTGCCCTCTGCGACGACGCTTGTTCACCTCCTTGTCAACGCCGGCGAATTCTCCGCTGCGATCGAGGAAGCACTCGCTGTCGAGCCGGACGTGGAACTGGCTGGGCTGATGCTCGCCTGCACACGCGAATTGGAAGAGCCTCACCTTGCAGCTAGAGTCGCAGAGCACCTGTCAGTATCTGGCCTTCATGAGACGTTGGCTCGAGACGACGCCTTGGTGCGCAGCGATCTGGCTTGGCTAGGCGAGTTCCTCAGCCAACAGCAAACCCTTGGTTGGCTAGGGTGGCTCGCCGCGGTTGAAGCAGACCAGGCGTTGAAGATCACCCAGGCAGACCTGAACTCAACGGCGGAGTGGGAGATCCTGGACCGTTCCACGGTTGCTCAGCGTCTGGCTGGGATGCCGGACGAGGCGCTCGCACGCTTCGGTGAGTACGGCGGCGCGTTCATGGCCGCGCACCGCGCGTTGTTCACTCAGGCCGGCGGCGCCGATTTGTGTGAGCGTGTCCTCGCAGGCCTCGCACTTAGCGAGAAGAACTCAGCCGGTGTTCGAGTTCAGACTCTGACGCTCCTGGAGTACTTGGCCGCTGCCGGTCCCACCGTCGAAATACTGACCTCCGCGCTGGAGTGGACCGGCATGGTCGTCGAAGCCGCGGTCTCCGCGGTCACCGCCAGTTGGGCTGTAGACGTCCTCCAGACGGCGACGAGTAGTCCTCAAGCTCTGGCTTTGGGCGCCAAGCACCAGTTCTTCTTCCAGGTGCTGGACCAACTTCGGCCGGTCAAGTCTGCGCTCGACCTTGCGGACCTCGAAGGACTGCGGCTCGTAGCCGATGAGTTGGCGACGTCTCTCCCAGCCGACTTCGAGATTGAGGACTCTGAGCCCGACCTGGCTGCGCAGTACCGGCACTTGGCGAACACGGTGGTCGTGCTCTACTCGTTGACCGAATCGGCAATCACGCGGGCCGCTCAACTCCTGCGTCGGCTGGTTCCTGGCATCGACGTGCGGACGACCTCCGAGCACGACGGAAGCCAGCAACTTGCGTCGTGGAGTAGTAATGCGGACGTCTTCGTCATGGTTGCCGCCTCAGCGAAGCATGCGGCTACCGACTTCATCAAGGAGCATCGAGGTAGCAAGCCTCTGATTCAGGTGAACTCACGCGGCTCCTCTTCGATCCTGCGCGCGCTCGCCGAGGGCTGACCGGTTCGAGGTGGCGCCATTGATGCGTGTACGTAGGCAGTCAGACGGCTCTCTCAAGCGGTCTGACAGGCCACGTAACGGCGGCCCTGGCATCGTGACTGTGAATGCTCTCGAAGTTTCTAACTGCAACCCGGTGAGCGACTCCGATCTCTCGGCATGACGCTGAGAGATCACGTGCCATGTCTTCGACGAACGCAGGATTGTCGTGAGCGCGCATGGTAACCACGCGCTCGTCGACGCGCTTGATGATCGGGAAGACAGGAGTCGACCCAACTTCGCGGATCATCTCGAAGAGGCGTTTGACTGGCAGAGGGTACACATCGTCTGACGCCCCTAGGACCGTGAGCTCCACTCGGCTTCGCTGATTGTGGGCTCCGTAGTCGCTGATGGCCTTGCTGCATGGACAGAGGCTAGTTACGTCGGTGCGGACCGTCGTCTCCGCGAGCACATCACCTTCGTTGAACTTGGCTGACAGCGAGACATCGCTGGCCTGCCATGAGGCAATGCGGGACTCGGGCGCAACTACCTCGAAGGCTATGGGCAGGGAGACGTCGAACTGCACACTATCGACGTCTAGCCGACTGGCGGCCGCTTTAAGTGCCGTGGGCAACTCTCGAGGGTCGAGGTGCCTGAGATGCTCATGTACGAGTTCGAGCATCCGGCTCATGTGAGTTCCGCGGCGATCAGCCGGCAGGCGAACCGAGACGTCAATCGATGCGATACCGTCCTGCACCGTGCTCCCGTCAGCGAAGTGGACGGGATAGCGCACCCCTGCGACTCCGACCTCGTCGAGTTCGATACCGCGGCGATCTGGCTCGTCTTGAATGTCTGGTAACTGCATTGCTCAGGCTCCCCGGTACACACATCCAGATGTGCAGGTCTCGCGGACTCGGATCTCGCTGAGGTTCGGCAACCCGGACACGAGACGGTCCCAGATCCACTTGGCGAGTACTTCGCTGGTCGGATTCTTCAGTCCCTCGACCTCGTTGAGGAAGTTATGGTCGAGTTGGGCTTCCAGGGGCTTGAAAGCCGCCTTGAGATCCGCGAAGTCCTGCACCCAACCGGTGTCGTCACCGACCGACCCGACGAGGTGCACCTCGACCCGGTAAGAGTGGCCATGAAGCCGTCCGCACTTGTGACCCGTCGGCACGTTCGGGAGTAGGTGCGCGGCCTCGAAGGTGAACTCGCGATAGATCTCGGCTGTGTAGGTCACGGGATTCCTAGGTACTTGTGGGTCTGTAGGCTGAGTTGCCAGCGGGGGTTCTCCATGCAGAACTTGACCGCGAGTTCGGTGTTCACCGCGAGGTCAGGTCCGTCCATCGGCTGGACTCGAAAACTGGTGAAGTCGAGGTGCTCGAACGAGACCGGGTCGACGTCTGCCTGAGGTATGACGAACTTCAGTTCCTGGCCCGTGTGGACTACCAGTTCGGAGCCGATCTTCGGGCTCACGCACAACCAGTCGATCCCATTCGGAGGGTTGATGGTTCCGTTAGTCTCGACGGCAATGTAAAACCCGCGAGTTTTGAGGGCCTCGACGGCGACATCATCGAGTTGCAGTAGTGGCTCACCACCGGTGAAGACGACCATCGGCTGCCCGCCGGGGACTGACGGCCACTTTGATGAGATGGCCTCGGCCAGGGTGTCGGCATCTCGGAACTTTCCGCCGCCTTCGCCGTCGGTGCCTACGAAGTCCGTGTCGCAGAACTTGCAGATCGCGCGATCCCGGTCCTTCTCGCGTCCAGTCCAGAGGTTGCAGGAGCTGAAGCGGCAGAACACTGCTGGGCGCCCAGCATGAGTGCCCTCGCCCTGAAGGGTGTAGAAGATCTCCTTGACCTTGTAGGTCACGCGCCGGACTCCTGGTAACTGAGCGGATCCTCCATGCCCGCCTCCGCGAAGCCCTTCAAACGCAGCAGACATGAGTCGCAGTGCCCGCACGGACGGCCGTCGGCGTCGGGGTCATAACAGGATGATGTAAGTGAGTAGTCAACGCCCAGGCGGGTGCCAACCTCGACGGTTTGCGCCTTGGTTAGCTCGATCAGGGGAGTGTGAATCCTGAGGTGTTGTCCTTCAACGCCGGCCCGGGTCGCAAGGTTAGCCATCTGCTCATAAGCCGCGATGTACTCAGGACGGCAATCGGGATAGCCCGAGTAGTCAAGAGCGCTGACACCGATGAAGATGTCGGTCGAGCCGACAACCTCCGCGTACGCGAGCGCGAACGACAGGAACACTGTGTTGCGCGCCGGTACATAGGTGATCGGGATCTCATCCTCAGCGAGCTCGTCTGTCGCATCGTGCTTGGGCACATCTAGCTCGGCCGTCAGCGCGGACCCGCCGAACACTCTCAGATCGATGTCGCACACGACGTGCCGCTGCACCCCAGCAGCGAGAGCGACGCGGCGAGCCGCTTCGAGTTCGACCGCGTGCCGCTGACCGTATCGGAAGCTCAGGGCGTAGGTTTCGTAACCTTGGTCTTTCGCCATGGCGAGGACTGTGGTCGAGTCAAGGCCCCCGCTGAGCAGGACCACTGCCTTCTGGCTCATCAGCCCACCTCTCAATCGTGTACGTTCTGGCAGATACACACTAGGCTTAACTGCAACCTACAGTACCTGCAACTGGACGACAGTTTTCTTCCTGAGGGGTCATGTCGCGACAGAAACTGACGATCGTGGTCACCTGCACCGATCGCAAGGTAGCTGCGGCGCAGCCTGCCCTCACGGCCCGAACTCTTCCTGAGGGGACGGTGCGGGCCAGGGTCCGGGAGTGGCGTAGGCGGCTGAGTCGAGAGCAAGCGACCATGCGCCTGACCGATCTCTACTCTGGAGAGTCATGGACGCAGGTGAAGCGGCTCATAGCGACTGCCCACTCCACCGGCTACGCCCCGGATGTGTTTGTCGCGTCTGCCGGCGTTGGACTCCGTCGCATTGACGAACTCTCCCCGCCGTACGCCGCTACTTTTAGCGTCGGCCATGCAGATTCTGTTGCCCCCTCAGTCGACGAGGCGCGAACGTGGTGGTCGGGACTTCCCCACACCGCCGCACCAGAAGCCCTCCATCCATCCATCTGGGTGTTGTCGGAGGCCTATTCGCGAGTCCTCGCACATACGCTGACGTCGATTGAGCCTGGGGCCGCTGCAGTCGTCTTCGGCGGCTCATCTAACGTGCCCGATGAGGTACGCGTCCCCGCTGATCGTGGGCTGCGGCGCGCGCTTGGCGGCACGGCCATGAGTCTCAACGTTCGTATGGCCATTCGTTGGCTAGAAATCGCGGAGGGGCAGGCGCTCGCAGGCGAGCGAACGCGCCTGGCGTGGGAGGAGTGGTCCCGCCGCGAGAGACACGCGGAGCGATATGATCGAAAGCCGCTCTCTGACGACGCTGTGCGTGAGTTCATAGCGAACCTGGCCAAACTTGAACCAGGTGTCTCAAAGACGCGCGCCCTCGGGACGCTGAGGAACTCGGGGATGGCCTGCGAGCAACGCAGGTTCGCAACGCTCTTTTCGGAGGTTGTGAAGCGATGACCGAACTGCAGTGGCTGGAACGGCGCGCGCTCAAGGTCTTGCAGAGTGACGACACGCCGTTGTACCTCTTCACACTCGCCGCTGAAGAGGTGGATCTGGTTGCAGATGTCGCACGGATCAGCCGCGATGAAGCTGGCAAGTTGATCGGCTACCAGAGGCCCGAGAAGCGGAAGCACGTCAAGCAGATTCAGGACTATCTAGACTCCGCGCATCCGTTGTTCCCGAACGGACTCATCCTTGCGTTGCCACCTGAGGTCAAGTTCAAGTCCAGCCGCGGTCCGTCGACCAGCGACGGGCTCGCGATTTCCGGAACCCTGGAGATCCCGATCGCGTCGGACGCCGACGGGCCGAGGCCGGCGTGGATCGTTGACGGCCAGCAGCGCAGCCTAGCTCTCGCGCGGACGAAGAATCGGCGAATGCCGGTACCAGTCGCTGGGTTCGTCACTCCAAGCCTCGAACTTCAGCGCGAGCAGTTCCTTCGAGTCAATACTGTCCAACCTCTGCCGATAGGCCTCGTTACGGAGCTACTTCCGGAGATTGCGCGCGTCCCATCCGCGCGCATGGCGACGCGGCAACTGCCCTCGGCCCTTGTTGACATGCTCAACCAGGATCGCGAGTCGCCGTTCCAAGGCATCATTCGACGTGCGTCAACCACCTCCAACGACAAGAAATCCACTTACGTGACCGATACCAGCCTCGTGGAAGCAATTCGCGAGTCGCTCGAGTCGCCGTCGGGAGTGCTGTTCCCCTACCGCAACATCGCGACAGGAACTACTGACACTCAGGGCATCCGGCGTCTCCTTCTGGCCTACTGGACCGCGGTACGGGAGACGTTCCCGTCGGCCTGGAACAAGCCTGCGACGCAGAGTCGACTCATGCATGGCGTCGGAATCCGTGCAATGGGACGACTGATGGACCGCGTGATGACTCACGTCCGTGATGATGATCCGCAGGCTACGCAGCGCGCGTCCGATGAGCTCCGACTCATTGCGTCAAGGTGTCGGTGGACTAGCGGAACGTGGGAGGATCTGGGCTTGGCTTGGGACGAACTTCAGAACACGCCCCGCCACATCAGTGCGCTGTCCAACCATCTCGTCCGGATCTACCTAGCTGAGCGGACGGGACCGCGGTGAAGTTCTACTTTCCAGATAGCCAGGATCTCGTGAGCCCGACCTACGACTTCATGCGAGACGAGTATGTCGCTCATCGCGTCCGGCAGCGAGATGACCGGTACGCGCATGAAGTGCTTGAGTCGGCGCCGTATCACGGGATCTTGGTCAGCAAGTCCATCGTCGATGGTTCCATCAAGGGCGCCGGCAAGTACTCGGCAGCACAGCGTGCACGCATCTACAGGATGGGGGTCCGGCGTTTCTTTCGTCTCCCGGACGCCGTTGAAACGCTGGGCGACAACGGGGCCTTCAACTACGTAGACGAGGAAGTGCCACCGGTCACGGCTGAGCAAACACTCGACTTCTACGACGAGTGCGGCTTCGATGCAGGCATCAGCACTGATCACATCATCTTCGGATATGAACCCGGCGCGGGTGAGTCTGACGTGGATCCTCAGTGGGCAGAGCGGCGACGGTTGACCCTCCGCCTCGCGGAGCAGTTCATCAACGCAACTCGCGAACGGCGCACCAGCGTGCGCCCAGTCGGCGCCGCGCAGGGCTGGAGTCCTGCCAGTTTTGCAGACAGCGTGCATGCCCTCCAGGACATGGGATACGAGCGGATTGCGCTGGGTGGGATGGTCCCGCTAAGGACCGCCCAGATCCTGGCATGCCTTACGCAGATTTTCGACGTACTCAAGCCAGAGACAGAACTTCACTTGCTCGGGATTACGCGCCTCGACTCGATGGACAAGTTCGCTGCTCTGGGAGTCACCAGTTTCGACAGCACCTCAGCCTTCCGGCAGGCGTTCATGGATGACCGAAACAACTACCACACCAGAGAGCGCGCGTACGTCGCCATCAGGGTGCCTCAGGTTGACGGGAACCCAACGCTCAAACGCGCGATACTCGCTGGATCCGTCAGCCAGAGAGAGGCGATGAGCGCAGAACGCGAGGCTCTGACCGCGCTGCGGTCGTACGACGGATCAACGGCCTCGCGAGTAGGCTGCCTGGATGCGCTCGGGGCGTACGAGTCGGTCTGTCAGACGAAGAAGTCGTACCTGACTGCCTATGACGAGACGTTGGAAGCAGCGCCTTGGACTCGGTGTTCCTGCAATCTCTGCCAGCAGCATGGAGTCGAGATTGCGATCTTTCGCGGCACCGAGCGCAACAAGCGCCGGGGCTTTCACAACATGTCAGTGCTCGCGCAACAGATGAGTGGGTTGAAGCCCACACGAGGAGATGCTGATGGCTGATCGGTACGAGATCCGGCTTCCCGCCTTGCGGATCCGCCAGGGAGAACAGTTCATCTACACGTTCGGGGTCGATGGCAAGCGGATCCACAACTTCACGACTGTCAGCAGAGTCCATCGCGACGACATCGACCTGCGCGGATATCAGCGCCCTGAGGTCTTGAGCCATATCCGCGCGATCCGGCGCTATCTTGAAGCAGACGGCGCGATGCTGCCGAACGCGATCGTGCTCGCCTTCGACGACCGCGTTACCTTCGAGCCGATCCGCTCAAAGAGTCCGGTGGACTACGTCGCAGTTGGTCAACTCGTGATCCCGGTCGACGAGTCGCTTCCGGATGAAGCCAAGCCAGCCTGGCTCGTCGACGGCCAGCAACGAAGCGCGG
Organism: Kribbella sp. NPDC050820; assembly: GCF_040653975.1. Classification (NCBI taxonomy): domain Bacteria; kingdom Bacillati; phylum Actinomycetota; class Actinomycetes; order Propionibacteriales; family Kribbellaceae; genus Kribbella; species Kribbella sp. NPDC050820. The sequence continues at coordinate 104,197 of NZ_JBFAHB010000006.1, read as the reverse complement.
CGATCAGAGATGCGGATCTGGCCGAGTTCCCGGTTGCTGCCGTCGGTTTCATTGCGCGCGGAGAAGCCGAACAGCGGTCACAGTTCATCCTGGTCAACAACACCAAGCCGCTCCCTAAGGGCCTGATCCACGAACTCTTGCCTGACACAAAGGGTCAGCTTCCGACGCCGTACGCCCGAAAGCAATTGCCGGCGCAGGTCCTCGCGAGACTGAACTTCGGCGATCGAGCCGCCGGCGAGCCATTCGCAGCACGGATCGCAACCCCCACCATGGCAAACGGCTATATCAAGGGCAACAGTGTTCTCAAGATGGTCGAGAACAGCCTCTACGACGGTGCCCTCTACCAGTATAGGAATCCCGAGGACGGTACAGGCGACATCGATCAGCTAGTGCTGCACCTGAACTACTTCTGGACCATCGTTCAGGTGACATTTCCCGATGCTTGGGAACTCCCTCCCACGAAGTCGAGACTCACCCACGGAGCGGGCATCCAGGCCATGGGCTACGTCATGGACGCTCTCACGGATGGCGTCCCGACGCGCAAACTGTCCGGCCTCAAGCTGGAATCAAAGATTGCGGAACTTCGTGAGCACTGCGCATGGACATCCGGGACATGGGACTTCGGGCCCGACCAAACCCGGCGATGGAATGGCATCCAGAACACGCCAAACGACGTCCGGTTGCTGACGAGCCACCTCCTGCGTGCCGTTCGGTGATGTGGCCCGCCTCCGGCCTGACCGTGGTCGGCGGCCGCAAACCCGCACCCATGACCGGATCTCGTCGACGTGCCGCTACTCCCGCCCGGTCGGCGTTGAGGTTCCGCCTTTTATTCAGCTCAAATCAACGGAAGGCAATGACGATGCACGGGCACGGGTGCGTAGCCTGGCGTGGCGAATCCGCAGGTCATGGGTAGGTTCGCTAATTGATGACAAACGATGAGCGCTTTCCTGCCAGAGTCCGCGGGTTGTGGGTTCGAGTCCCACGGGGCCTACCGTGATGAACAGGTCCAGGCTGAGCGTGCGCGGCACGCCGTCCACCAGCGCCAGCATGTTGCACCCGAAGGTGTCCTGCAGCTGGGTGTGCTTGTAGAGGTTGTTCAGTACGACGCGGGGCTGAGCGTGGTGTGGTGTCTCAAGGCATCGGCACAGCTCCGAACCCTCGATTTTGGTCGGGGCTATGTCTGGACGATGTTCAGGGCGCGCAGCCTTGGTCTCCGGGCCGTTGCGGCCGCCATTCCCGCGCGATGACCGGGTCGTGTAGGCAATGTCGTTGTCGGTCAGCGTGGAGGCCGGATCCGTCTGCGTAACGGGTTCGCGGAACGCGGCCACCACGATCGGGCCGGTGATCCGGACGTGGGCGGTGCCCGACAGGCATACCGGGCATAGTCGTCCAGCCAGGTGACGATCTCCACATCGGCGCCTGGCGAGCCGTCGGCGCTGGTGTGGCGGAAGTGGGTGGAGTCGGACTGCCAGCACTTGTTGGTTGTTCGGCGGCGAACCGCATGTACGACGACCGCGGCCGCTTCCCCGGATCCGGGACGACCCCGCCAGAGCGGGTCAGGATCCATGGACCGTCGCCCGCGACATCCTCATGTCGTGGTGGTGTTCCAAGTGCCAGCCGATCGTGTCCGCCCCAGCATCCGGACCCTGCTCGGCCAACTCTTGCGCAAGGCCAACACCAGCTACACCGTCGCGGTCGATGTCGCCCGCGGCGAGGTCTTCGGCCGCCGCGACCTATCGCCTGACTCTCGACTCGGTACGGGCCAGAAACTCATACACCCATGACAGGGCCAGCGACCACCTGCGCCACCGACCGCTTCTCCACCACCACGACAGCCGTGATCACCAACCCGGTTCGACATGCCCGAACCACAACAACCCGTCCACGACCTCCCGAGACATCAGTCCGGCATGTCATGAGAACCCGTCCGGGATGTCCGGGGGCTTGCTGAGCTGGCGGGTGTTGCGCGGGCTTGGTGCGGGCTAGGTTCGGGTTTGTCGGCCCGATCGCGGGGAGGACGCACATGACAGGTCGGATCGTCGTTGGCATCGATGGATCGCAGCACAGCGGCAGCGCGCTCGAATGGGCGGTGGCCCGGGCACGCCTCGGAGGCGAGGAGCTCGAACTGGTCAACGCGTACAGCGTTGTTCCCGAGGTCGACTTCTACGGCTACCACAGCATGGCGAGCCAGCCCGTGGAGTGGTACGTCGAGTTCTCCGAGCAGGTGCTCGACGCCGCGGCGGCGCGGGTACGCGAGCTCGCGCCCGACCTGACGTGCACCCGGAACTCGAGTATGGGCCACCCCGCCCATCTGCTCGCGGACGCTTCCGAGGCCGCGGACGTCGTGGTCGTCGGCCGACGCGGGCTGGGCAGCGTCGCGAGCGCTCTGCTCGGTTCGGTGAGCAATCGGTTGACGATCCAGGCGAAGTGCCCGGTGGTCGTCGTCGGGGAGGACGATTTTCCGGTGACGGGCCCGATCGTCGTGGGCGTCGACGGGTCGCAGTTCGGCACCAACGCGCTTCGCTACGCAATCACCGAGGCCGCCGTGCGCAAAACCTCGGTGAGAGCTGTCGCCGCTTACGACGTTCCGCATCACGCGTTCGCGGAGGACCCGGAAATCCTCGTACAGATGCAGGCGGAGGTCGAGGCAGAGGCGGCCGGCACCATCACCCGAGCGCTCGACGAGGTGAAGGGGACGGCCCCTGCGTCGGTGAGCGTCGACCGCGTGGCAGTGGAAGGCGGCGCCGCCGAAGCGATCCTTGGGCACGCCGACGACGCGCAGCAAATCGTGGTCGGTACGCACGGCAAGGGCCTGGTCCGCCGGATCCTGCTCGGGTCGGTCAGCCGGCGAATCCTGAACGATGCCGACCGGCCGGTCGCCGTCGTCGATCTTCCTGACAGCTGATCGTCGCCCCGGCAGAGGTGTTCCTGTCCATCGTGTTGGTCAGGTGCGCGGCGTTCGACGTATCTGAAGTGACCGCGCTATGACTGCGATCGTGCGCGGGATTGCCTGGCTCGGGGTATTCGTCGGGATCTGCGTGGCGCCGCTGGTGTTCGCGCTGATGAGTACGAGCCAACCGGAGCAAGGTTTCTGGGCCGCGCTGGTCCACGTGCTGTTGGTGAACTACTACGTCGACAGCATTTGGAAACAGGTGCTGTGGTCGATCATGACCGCGGCATTCGTCTGGCTGCTGGTCTGAGTGCGGGTGCTTCGTCCACTGCGGATACGCCGGCTGTCGTGGACGGTCGAACGGATCACACCGGAACGCGACGGTACGACGGTCCTCACCCTGCGCCCGGACGGTCACGACGGCATGCGCTTCGACCCCGGCCAGTTCGCGTGGATCACGATTGGCAGATCGCCGTTCTCGGTCACCTCCCACCCGTTCTCGTTCTGCTCTAGCGCCGAGCGGAACGGCAGCCGGGCACGGACGTCTACGTGGACGGGCCGCACGGCGTGTTCTCGATCGACCAGTAGGAAGGCGCCGGCTTCTGCCTGATCGCCGACGCCCGGCCCGTCGTCCTGTTCGCCGGCAGCCGCCGCCGGGCTGGATCGGGGAGTCCGGGACATCGACGCGGACATCCTCTCCCGCCACCTGCCTGCGAGCCTTCAGCGCTTCCAGTACTTCGCGTGCGGCCCGACGTCGATGCTCGCCGCCGTGGAGACAGCGCTTGTCCGAATCGGCGCGCCGGCTGACCGCGTCCATACCGAGCGTTTCGACTGGGTCTGAAACAGACAAGAACTGAAGGCACCTCCGCGCCGCTGTGCTTGTGTTTCGCGGTCGCTGCAATTCCGGCCAGTCGCTCAGGGCTGGCCGGCTTGGCGACGGTTGGGTACTGGAGTCCCTGCCATCATGGCTTCTCGGGCGACTCGAAGCGGGCGGTGTCGGCGCTGACGCGCCAGGAGATGTTGACGTTCGGGTCGCGCGAGCCTGCCGCGCCGGCAAGGCCGTCCTGAGTTGTCAGGATGGTGTCGGCGAGAGAATGCGAGCCACGTCGCACGCTGTCCGGTTGGTCGGTGCTGGTCACGTCGGTGAGCCTGTCGACCTGCTCAGCGAGTGCGTCGAGCACCGATTTGAGTTGAACCTGCGCAACCCGGGCGAAGGTGCGAACGTACTCGACCTCCGGCACGTGCGGAACCGGATCTGCACCAGGCTCGGCGGACAGGCTTGCAGCTGCGGAGTTGTCGCGGGCGGCGCGCTGCGCCTCGCCGCGGGCGCGCTCGAGGATCTGGCGCTCCTGGGCCCGGGTGGCGGTCATCATGTCGCGGGCATGCTCGACCGCCTCGGCGACCAGACTGTCCGCAACTTGCTGTGCCTGACTGAACAAAGCGATGGCCTGCGGGCTGATCCCGGCGGAGTCGGCCTCGGGGCCGGCGCTGCCCAGCTTTTCGCGCAGTGACTCGATCTCCGCCCGCAACCGGGCGCGGTCGGCGTCCGCCTGCTGGATCTGGTCGGCCAGCCTGTGCAGATAACTTCTCACCTCGGCCTCGTCGAGACCTCGCATACGGTGCGAGAACTGCGCCTCCCGCACCGAGCGCGGGGACAGTCCCGCCGTGGCTTCATGAATCGCGTGTGTCATCGGTCCCCTCCCTGAACCAGCTGCTGCCCACTCCGGCCGCCGGTCGAGTCGAGTGGCGGCTCGATCGGCCGACTGACCGGCGTGGTGTCGCCGGCGAATTCCTCTCGGCGGATCCGCTCGGCCGGCACACCGGCTGCGGTCAGTTGCGCAACAGTGTGCCGCACCATGCCGGCTGAACCGCACACCATCACCAGCCGTCCGTCGGCGGAGGCGTGCTTCGCCGCCACGGAGCCCACGGCGCCCCGCAGACCCGGGTACGACGGGTCGTCGGAGATCACCTCGCTGTAGTCGAACCACGGCCGGGCGGTGAGCTGACCGAGCAGGTTGCGCTCGTACAGACTCCACGGCATCCGGGCGCCGTGGAACAGGTGGACGTTGGGGGCGACCCGGGTCGCCTCCCACTCCCGGTCGATCTGCTCCAGCACCGCGCGCAACGGAGCCAGCCCGGTGCCGCCGGCGATCATCTGCAGGTCGCGCTGATCCTCGGCCGCGCGAGTCAGCGCCTGCCCTACCGGGGCGCCGAGGCGAACGACCTGGCCGGGCATGAGGCTGCGGACGACGGCCGAACTGACCTGGCCGCCGTCGATCAGCTGGACGTGCAGCTCCACCGATCCGTCTTCGCGTGGCGCGTTGGCCGGACTGAAGTACCGCCACAGCCGCGGCCGCTGCGGGATCTCCATGGCCACCGACTGGCCCGGGCGATACACCAGCGGCTGTCTCGGCAGCAGTTGCACGACGCTCACATCGAGGGTGCGCCGCTCCACCGAGACCACCTCGGCCTCCCACCACGCTGGGGTCCGGTCGGCGGCCTCCTCGGCTGCCTGCACCATCACCTTCGCGATCAGCCCGTAGGCCCCGGCCCAGTCCTCGGCCAGCTGAACCGTCCAGGCCGGCCCGAGGAAATGCTGCAGCGTGGCCAGCAGCGACGCGCCCACCGCGGAGTAGTGCTCGGCGATCACCGAGAACCGCCGGTGATCCCGCCCGAGCTGCTCGATGAACGGCAGTACCTCGTCGACTTGATCCACGTTGCTGACGATCCGGCCGAGTGCGCCCACGAGCTTGTCGCGCTGCGCCGACATCGAGGTCGGGAACAGCGTCCGCAGCTCCGGATGCGACAGGAACAGATGCGAGTAGAAGTGCAACGGCACCTCATCGCCGGACTTGGCCACCAAAGCCCAGCTGTCCTTCAACGCCGCGGTATCCATCGTCAGTCGGCCCCAGCCGAAGTGTGCTGCTCACCCGCTTCGACCCGACTCGAGGTGCCCGATTCGCCGGACGTGGTCGACTGCGTGACGACATCACGCTCTGTCCCCGCCAGCGCGACCCCGACCCGCTCAATCACCTCCGCCGGGACGCCCGCCTCCTGCATCGCCATCACCAAGTGAGCGACCACCCGGTGAAAGTCATCTCGAGACACCTTCAGATCGCGGTGCGCGTCGGCCAACTCTCGGCCGTCGTACTCCGCCGGGCCACCCAGCACCTGAGACACCAACAACACTTGATGCCGCCGCAGACGGGCCAGGTCCACACCGTCGAAGTAGCCGCCGAGCTGCGGGTCGGCCAGCACGATCTCGTAGAAGCGGTGGACAACTCCCGACACCGCCGGCCCGCCACCGATCAGGTCGTAGTCACTCACCCCGGCGTCCGGCCGCTCGCCAAGGTCGATGTCGTTCTCGTTCCCCATACGTCTCCTCATCCCGGATCCATACACTTTCAACAATCCCCGAGCCGTCGAGCACGCCGGTGACGCTACCCCACCCCGGCGCCACTCACACCTGCTTCGCGACTTCCTTACACAGCAGCGCAACAGACACAGCGAAACCCCACTACACCAGGAGGATTGAGCCGCGCAACACTCCCGCGCGAATGCGATGGTGCGGCCTGCGCCGAGGCGAGTCTCGTGTCCGAGTCCGGGTCATCGACCTCAACGTCGCAGGCGATCCGAGCCCGGTGCGCAGAGCTGGCCCGCGACGCCCGGCCACTGCGAGTCCGCCGCGGTCCCCTACCCTAGCCTGGTCCGCGCCTGACGGCTCAATCCGAACCCCCAGTTCCTCGCTGGTCTCCGCTCGAGGAGCTGGCACTATTCGTACCATTACTGGTCACCGCAAAACCCTACCGTCGAACCCCACGAATCATCCGGCACGGGTAGGCGCAGTCAGCACGGGGAATGCCCGGTGCGGCGAGGGCACTGATGACTCGTACGGCGCTGTCAGTCCAATTCATCGCGGGTGCGGCGGTAGCGCTTGTAGATCACGCGAGAGCCGAACGTCGGCTGGGTCCTTCGTTGCCGACGGTGGCGCCGTACTCCGAGCCCTCCACGGCGGCCTACCCGCCCAGCCGGGTGATCAAGGGTCACCAAACCCCTGCCGGGGCGCCTGCCCAGGGTGCTGCCGGCAGGGGTTTGGTGGGATCAGGCGCCGAGGGCTTCGAGGATGGTCTCGGTGACAGCGGCGGGCTGGGAGACGCTGAGGGCGTGCGAGGCGCCGGCGATCTCCTTGTGGCCCTTGGCGGCGGCGCGCTCGGCCAGGTAGCGGTGCAGTTCGACGGGGATGTTGCGGTCGCCGTCGCTGAAGACGAACCAGGACGGGAGCGACTTCCAGGCGGGCGTCTCGGCGGGCAGGCCCTCGGTCAGGGCGGCCTCGGTGACCGGGCGCTGGGTCGCGGCCATCACCGCGGCCTGCGCGTCCGGGACGTCCGCGCAGAACTGCTGCTGGAACACGTCCTGCCGGATGGCGAACTCGTTGCCGCCCGCGACCGGGTAGGCGTTGAGCGCGTCGCCGAGCGTGCTGCCGGGGAACTTCACCGAGAGCTGGAACGCGTTCTCGCCGTGGTCGGGGGCGAACGCGTCGACGTACACCAGGCCGATGACGTTGTCGTTCTGCGCTGCCGCCTCGGTGATGACCATGCCGCCGTACGAGTGGCCGACAAGCAGCACCGGCCGGCCGATGCCGGCGATCACGTCGCGGACGTAGGCCGCGTCGGTGGTCAGGCTGCGCAGCGGGTTGGCGACCGCGACGACCTCGAGACCGCGCTCGAGCAGTCGTTCGACCACGCCGTTCCAGCTGCTGGCGTCGGCGAAGGCGCCGTGCACGAGCACGACGGCTGGACGTTGGTCGTTCATGGGGAACTCCTTAGGGAATCGGTGTCGCCAGCTCAGACATGGCAGCTTGCGCGTTTGTGACCGGAGCCCGATGTCACGGCTGTCACAGGCCGCCGGGCTGGCCTGTCTTAGCTCGCGACGGACAGCAACTGGGGTGCTCTTGGAGAGGTTCGGATGACCGCTGCGGCGATGGTTGCCGAGTTCGACGACGTGGCCGGGTGGACGGCGGACGCCGTACGACAGTTGGGGGACCGGTACGCCATCCCGGCCGCATGCCGAGGCAGCGCCAGCCCGACGGCGCTGGCCTGGCTGGCCGAGGCCTGCGAGTTGTCCGCCGGCATGCGCCTGCTCGACGTCGGAGCGGGCGTCGGCGGACCTGCCGCCTGGGCGGCCGAGCGATTCGGTGTCAGCCCGATCCTGCTCGAGCCGATGCCTGCCGCGTGCCGGGCCGCGTCCACGCTGTTCGGCTTGCCCGTCGTACTCGCGGACGGTCGTCGGATTCCCGTGCGTACGGCGTCGGTCGACGTCGCGTGGTGTCTCGGAGTGCTGTGCACGGTCGAGGACAAAGCGACTCTCCTCAGTGAGATCCACCGCGTGCTGGTCCCGGGTGGGTCCGTCGGCCTCCTCGTCGTAATTGCCCAGGGCAAACAACTGCGACGGCTCCCGGACGGCAACCACTTCCCCGGCCAGCGCGAGCTGGACACCCTGCTGGCGGAAGCGGGGTTCGACGTCCTGGAGCAGATCGAGCGGCCGGCCGACGTACCCCGGTCATGGTCGCTCAGGGCAGCCGAGGTCGCCGCCATGGTCGAGGCCCGGCACAGCTCACACACCGCTTACGCGCTCGCCGCTCGACAGGGGCGGCGGCTCGCCGATCTCTTCGACGGCGGACACCTGTCGATGCAACTGATTCACGGGAGAAAAGCATGACGTGGACCTTGGAAAGCCTTCGGGAGCACCTGCAGTGGGCGGTCGAGCTCGAGCACGCGACGCTGCCGCCGTACCTGTGCGCGCTGTACTCGCTGGACCCGCAGCGGAACCCGGAGGCCATCCAGGTCGTGGGTAGTGTCTTCTCCGAGGAGATGCTGCACCTCGCGCTCGCGGCCAACATCCTGAATGCGGTCGGCGGCCGGCCGCACCTGGACAAGCCCGAGATGCTGCCACCGCATCCACGGCGGATGCCGCACGGCGACCGCTCGCTGCAACTGTCGCTGGCGCCGTTCGGGCCGGAGGCGCTGGAGATGTTCCTCCGGATCGAGCGGCCGGCGCCGCCCGGCGGCCCGGCAGAGGGCGACAACTACGAGACGATCGGCCAGTTCTACGACGCGATCGAGCGCGCGTTGATCGAGCTGTGCGACGAGCTCGGTGAGGACGCGGTCTTCTGCGGCGATCCGGCCCGGCAGGTCGGCGACGCCCACTTCCGGCACAGCGGCGGCCGGTTGATCGTGGTCGACAGCCTGAAGTCCGCGCTCGAGGCGCTGGAGGAGATCGTCGAGCAGGGCGAGGGTACGGCGCGTGGCGAGGTCTGGGACGGGGACGCGGACATGTTCCATCCCGACCGTGACGAGGTGGCGCACTACTACCGCTTCCAGGAGCTCAAGCTCGGCCGGCGGTACCAGCGTGGTGATACCCCGGAGTCCGGTCCCACCGGTGAGCCGATCGGCTTCGACGTGGACGGCGTACGCCCGATGCGGCCGAATCCACGGCTGACCGACCACCCGGAAGGACACCCGATCCGGGTCGCCCAGGAGGAGTTCAACCACACGTACTGCGCGGTGCTGCACCTGCTCGAGCAGACGTTCAACGGCAGTCCGCGGATGCTGTCCGTTGCCACCGGCACCATGTATGCGCTGAAGGCCCAGGCCGAGGCGCTGATGCAGATGCCCGACGACGAGGGCTTCGTCGCCGGTCCGACGTTCGACTACGTCACTCCGGCAGCGCGTCAGTGGTCGGTCGGCGAGTCGCAGCGGGTCGCCGTACTGCCGAATGGTCCGTACGTCGTCTACGGCCGGGTGCCGCTGCGGCGCAAGCTCAAGATCGTGTCGGAGAACAACGACTCGCTCACCTGGCAGACGTCGGCGGCCATCGAGACCGAGGACACATACGCGCTCTGCCGGTGTGGCCGGTCCGGCTCCAAGCCGTTCTGCGACGGGACCCACGCGGTGGTCGGCTTCGACGGCACCGAGGCCGAGCCGATGGCGCCGTACGGCGAGCTCCAGCACGTCCACGACGGCGTCGGCATCTCCGCGCAGCGGGTCGGCGAGCTGTGCATCCACGCCGCCTTCTGCATCGGCCGGACGCGTCCGATTGCCAAGATGCTCGCCGACACCGAGGACAGCGACGTACGCTCCGATGTCATGGGACGAATCGACCACTGCCCCTCGGGGTCCTACAGCTACGCGCTCGAGCGCGGCGGTCAGTCGATCGAGCCCGACCTGCCGCGGGCGATCTCGGTGCTCGAGGAGGAGGACGGCCAGGCCAGCGCGTTGTGGGTCACCGGCGACCTGCCGGTGCACCGGGCGGACGGGCGGCTGCAGGAGACCCGCAACCGGGCGACGTTGTGCCGGTGCGGTCACTCGTCCAACAAGCCGTTGTGCGACGGCACCCATCGCGAGATCAAGTTCCACGAATGACCTCGGCCGACTTGGAGCAGGCCGCGGCGGTGTTCGCCGAGGTCCGGGGCCGGCTGTTCGGCATCGCGTACCGGATGCTCGGCAGCGCCGCCGAGGCCGAGGACCTCGTCCAGGACGTGTGGTTGCGCTGGCAGACCACCGACCGCAGTAAGGTGACGAACCCGGCGGCGTACCTGGCGACCGCGATCACCCGGCTGGCGATCAACGCGACCCAGTCGGCACGGGTACGGCGGGAGACGTACATCGGCCCGTGGTTGCCGGAGCCGGTCGACACCAGCGCTGACCCGTACCTCGGCGCCGAACGGAGCGAGGCGCTGGAGTTCGCCGTGCTGCTCATCCTGGAACGGCTGACGCCGACCGAGCGGGCGGCATACATCCTGCGGGAGGCGTTCGACTACCCGTACAGCCAGATCGCCGAGATCATCGGGTCCACCGAGGCGGCCTCGCGCCAACTGGTCAGCCGGGCCCGCAAGCGCATCGTCGCCGAACGCCACAACCCGGTGACCGGTTCGGAACAGCGCGAACTGCTGACTGCCTTCGTCACGGCCGCGCAGTCCGGCGACCTCGAAGAGCTCGAACGCCTGCTCGCCGCTGACGTCGTCAGCTACTCCGACAGCGGCGGCGCCGCGCGGGCCACCCGCTACCCGCTGGTCGGCGCGGACCGAGTGGCGAAGGTCCACAAGGCGTACGCGTCGACGTTCTGGCAAGGCGCCGACGTCGAGCTCGGCACCGTCAACGGCCAGGCCGCCGCCATCCTGCGCCGCAACGGCACCACCTTCGCCGTACTGACCATCACCGCCTCGACGGCCGGCATCGAACAGGTCCTCTGGGCCCTCAACCCCTCCAAACTCACCACCTTCAACGCCGCCTAACAGCCTCCCGCCCACCCAGGACCGCCGCCGAGCAAGACCGCCCCCGACCCGCCAACTCCTGCTCGCTGACCAGCGTGAGAACCGGCGTACCCGGCCGTCAGCATCCGCGTCGGCTGCACAGAGAGGTCACCCTGCGCGGCTGTGACATCGGACCGGGGTTTGGACCTGGGTTGTTTCGGTCGGGTGCGGTGGTTATCGTCGAGGGAGCCGCGGGAGCTCACGCCAGAGTGGGCTGAGAGGGCGACTGACCACGGTGTCGCCGACCGCTGAACCTGTATCGGGTAATGCCGGCGTAGGGAGGACGCGATGGCGTACGACGTGTGGGTGAACGGTGAGGCGACGACAGTCCCGCCGGATCGATCCGTTGCCGAACTGGTCCGGGAGTACTCCGACCGCGAGACCGGGATCGCGGTCGCGGTGAACCAGACCGTGCTGACGCGCGACGAGTGGGCCGGTACGACGCTCACGGACGGCGACCGGGTCGAGATCGTCAGTGCGGTCCAGGGTGGTTGAGGACATGGTTGAGCACATGGACGATCCGCTGGAGCTCGGCGGCCGGATCTACACCTCCCGGCTGATCATGGGGACCGGCGGCGCCGCGAACCTCGAGGTGATGGAAGAGGCATTGCTTGCCTCAGGCACCCAACTCACCACGGTCGCGATGCGCCGGCTCGGCACCGGCCACGAGGGCTCGATCCTCGACGTACTCAAGCAGCACGGGATCGACGTACTGCCGAACACCGCCGGCTGTCACACGGCGGCAGAGGCCGTGCTGACCGCGAGGCTCGCCCGGGAGGCGTTGCAGACCGACCTGATCAAGGTGGAGGTGGTCGCCGACGACCACCTGCTGATGCCGGACCCGATCGAGTTGCTGGATGCGGTCGACGCGCTGGTCGCGGACGGTTTCACGGTGCTGCCGTACACGAACGACGACCCGATCCTGGCGCGCCGCCTGGAGCAGGCGGGGTGCGCGGCGGTGATGCCGCTGGCGGCGCCGATCGGCTCCGCGCTCGGCATCCGCAACCCGCACAACATCGCGCTGATCGCCGAGGCGGCCAACGTCCCGGTGATCGTCGACGCAGGCATCGGTACGGCGAGTGACGCAGCGCTGGCCATGGAGCTCGGCTGCGCCGCCGTCATGCTCGCCACCCCCGTCACCCGCGCCGAAAAACCCGCCCTGATGGCCGCCGCAATGCGAGACGCAGTCACCGCAGGCCGAGCCGCCCGCCTGGCCGGCCGAGTCCCCCGCCGCTGGCACTCAGCCCAAGCCTCCTCACCGACGACCGGTCTGCCTGCTTTCTAGGTCGACTGCTGCAGCCTCTCGGCCAACTCCGGGGCTTCGGTGAGGTCGATGGAGCGGTCGAGGAGGAGGGCGGACAGGGTGAGGTGGAGTTGTTGGTCGGGTTGTAGGGCTAGGGCGCTTTGCCAGGCTAGGGCTGGGCCTGCGCCTACGTAGTCGGTGGCGCGGAGGAACCAGGGGCGGACGTCGGCGGGTTGGGCGAGAAGCAGGGTGGTGACGGTGTCGCCGCGTTGCTGGACGAAGGCGAGCCAGGGGCTGAGCGAGCCGTAGGCGGCGTCGGCGCCTTCGCCGGCCTCGCTCAGTACGACGGTGTTCTCGGCGGACGGCAGCCGCCAGAAGATGCCGCCGTACCCGGCGCCGGGACGTCCCGCGGTCGCCGGGCTGTCGATGCGGATCGGGCCGTAGCGCGCGGTGAGGACGCTGTGCCAGTCGAGGCGCCAACCGCCTTCGGCGAGCGAGCCGCTGAGCTGTCGGCGTTCCACCAGTTGGGGCCGGCCTTGTTCGTCGTACCAGGTGATCTCGTCGGTCAGCGCGTTGCCGGGCCCGTCGTCGACGGTGACTCCGCGGCTGCGCTGCTGGCCGTGATTCGTGAGCAATGTCGGGCCGCGTCCGGGGAGGAAGGTACGACCGCCCCAGTGCGACGTCCCGTTGACGCCGGCAACCGCCAGCGACACACCGTAGTGGTGCCGGTGATCCACCGGGCTCACCTCAGTCAGTGGATGGCCGCCAAGCGTCCGCACCGGGTGCAGATACGGACGCGGCGAGTGCACCTGCGGCATCCGCCGTCCGAACTCGTAGTGCGCGAGCAGCCCGGACTCGGACCCCAGCACGAAAATGTCCCCCTGCTGCTGCCAGCGCACCGGCCCCAGCCGCCCGCGCGGCGCATCCGACTGCAGCCGCGTCGCCTGCGGAACCGGCCCGGTGCTCGCCCGCAACGCCAACCGCAGATCCGGCACCCCGTCCAGATCCACCTCGGTCCCGGCGATCTCGGCGTACAACCGCCGCCAGGCCAACTCCCCCATCCCCTGCTGCGGGACCCGGACAGTCGTCAGCGACGGTACGGCGAATCGCGACAACCCGATGTCGTCCATCCCAGCCACCGACAGGTCCGCAGGTACGGCGACCCCGACCTCGTTGAGCCGCGCCAGCAGACCGAATGCGACGAGATCGTTGAACGCGACCACCGCGGTGACGTGTGAATCCAGCACCTGCTCGACCGCGCCGTACCCGTCCTCGATCGACGAGCCGCACTCGAGCCGGACGAGCTCCAGTCCGGGGATCTCGCGTTCGGCGATCTCGAGCGAGCGCAGGCGGTCCGTGTTCGACGCGCTGCCGACCGGCCCGGCCAGGTAGGCGAGCCGCCGGTGCCCGAGGCCGACGAGATGGTCGACCACGATCCGCACCGCGCGACCGAAGTCGACGCCGACCGAGGCCACATCGGACGGCCCTTGGCGGTTGACCAGGATGACCGGCTTCACGTCCGGCAGCAGCTCGAGCAGGCGCTCCTCGGCCAGCCGCGGCGACACCAGGATGAGCGCGTCGCAGCGGCGGCGGGCCTCGATCGCGATGTCCGCCTCGGCCAGCGGGTCCTCGTCCGTCTCGGCGACCAGGACGCGGTACCCGGCCGCGGCCGAGGCGTTCGTGATCCCGCGCATGATCTGCTGGAACAGCGGGTTGCCGAGGTCCGGCACCACCAGCGCGACCATGTTCGTCCGGCCGAGGGACAGGTTCCGGGCGAGGTCGCTGGGCCGGTAGTTCAGCCGGTCGGCGGCGGCGCGGACGCGTTCGGCGATGTCCGGCGCGACCGTGAGGCGCCCGTTCATCACCCGGGACACGGTCGCCCGCGACACCTCCGCCGCACGCGCGACGTCGGCGATCGTGATCGAGTGCTTCGGTGTCCTGCCCATCAAGCCGTCTCTCGCTCGGTGACCCGCACGGGACCGAACACAGCCCCGCCACCGTCCATCGTGCCTTGCGGCGCCGCCGCGAACAGCCCCACCTCGGCCCCGATCCACCGGCCTTCGACGGCCTGGAACACGCCGGCTTCGACCCACACACCGCCGGTCCGGTACGAGAAGCGCACGAGCGCATTGTCATCGACGTCGGCGGCCAAATCGACGTACGGCGTCTCCAACTGAGCGTGATGCAGAACGTCCTCATCCGGTGTGCCCCGCTGCCGCAGTACGACGTCGACGCCGGTCGGAGTGCGGTGGAGCCCGAGCCACGCATAGCTCTGGCCGAGTACGACGAGACCCGCGCGAGCCCCCGGACCGCCGCCGTCGAGCCGGACCGAGGTCTCGAAACGGCGCCGGTGACCGGGCAACTGCTGCCCGAGCACCTGCGGGAGATTCCGCAGGTCGCCGTCGTCGTCCGGGAGCACGGCCAACCGCAGTGCGGCGGCCTTCGGGGCGTCGTACCACTCCGGCCGTGGGTTCGCCTGCCAGTGCCAGATCTTCGACAACTCGGGGCCCTCGAAGAGATCAGTGCGATCCGGCTCGCTGAGGACGACCTCGCCCTCGCCATGTCGCAGTACCGGCTCGCCGTCAGTCCCGATCACCGGCCAGCCGTCGACCCACCGCATCGGCTGCAGGTGGACGACGCGTCCCACCGGTCCGCGATCCTGGAAGTGCAGGAACCAGTCCTCGCCGTCCGGCGAATCCACCCACGCCCCCTGATGCGGCCCGTTCACCGGCGTCGACCCCTGCGCGAGGACGACGCGATCCTCGTACGGACCGTACGGCGACCGCGCCCGGAACGCCGACTGCCATCCGGTCGCGACGCCACCGGCGGGCGCGAAGATCCAGTAGTACCCGTCCCGCTTGTAGAACTTGGGTCCCTCGAGGGTCGTGTAGCCGGGAAGCTCGTCGCCGTCGATCACCGTGCGGGCCGGCCCGACCACCCGGTCCAGCGTGGGTGAGACCTCGCGGACGGTCAGCCGGTTCTTGATCCCGGCCCGGCTCTTCGCCCAGCCGTGGACGAGGTAGCAGCGGCCGTCGTCGTCCCACAGCGGGCACGGGTCGATCAGGCCGCGGCCGGCCAGCAGCAGGTGCGGCTCCGACCAGGCGCCGGCGGGATCCGTGGCGCTGAGCACGAAGATCCCGTGGTCCGGATCGGGGTAGACGATCCAGAACCGGCCGTCGTGGTGGCGGATGCTCGGCGCCCAGACCCCACCGCCGTGCCGCGGGATCTTGAAGTGCTCGACCGGCGGAACCTCGCGCAGGGCGTGGTTGACGAGCGCCCACGAGACCAGGTCGCGAGAGTGCAGGACCGGGAGCCCGGGCGCCCGGTTGAAACTCGACGCGATCAGCCAGTAGTCGTCGCCGACCCGGATCGCGTCCGGGTCCGGCCAGTCCGCATCGAGCACCGGGTTCACGTACACAGGTCTCGCCCTCCGATCGGGAAACCGCCTTCCGAACCCTATTGCGAGCCCGGTGCGCTGTGTTACTTTCTCACGAAGAAACCGGTTTCTTCAACTGTTCCGGCGTGGAGAGAAGGACAAGATGAGGCGTACAGGTTGGCTGCGGACCACGGCGGTCGCAGCCGTGGCCGCCTTGGCGATCGCGGGCTGTGCCGGCCCGACGAGCGGCGGCGGCGAGCAGGCCGCGAGCAACCCCGACGACTGGGGCGAGGCCAAGGGCACGGTCCAGTTCTGGGACACCAACGCCAATCCGGCGCTGTCCAAGAAGTGGGAGAAGCTGATCGGCGAGTTCAACGCCGCCAACCCCGACGTCAAGGTCGAGTACGTCGGCCTGCCCAACTCGTCGTACCTGCAGAAGGTCGACAACGCGCTGGCCTCCGGCGAGATCCCCGACGTACTGCTGATCGGCAACGACGTCGCGCACCTGATCGCGCAGAACGCGCTGGTGTCGCTGGACGACGCGTACGAGAAGTCCGGGCTGACCGGCAAGGTCGACCCGACGATGATCAGCAACGAGCGGCGGAACTCGGCCGATTCCAAGCTCTACAAGGCGCCGCTGAGCGCGCTGTCGGACGTGATCTGGTACCGGACCGACTGGCTGAAGCAGAAGGGCGTCGCGGAGCCGAAGTCGTACGACGAGTTCTTCGCGATCACGCAGCAGCTGACCGAGAAGGACAAGAACAAGTTCGGGTTCGCGTTCCGCGGCGGGCCGGGGTCGATGCCGCCGATGTTCGCGATGACGTACGGCCAGGCGGGGATCGGGACGTTCTTCACCGACGACGGGAAGGCGACGTTCAACGACCCGGCGGCGGTCAAGGCGCTCGAGCGGTACGTCGGGCTCTACGGGACCGTCAGCGCGCCGGCCGACCTGTCCAACGACTACGCGAAGATCGTGGCCGCATTCGACGGCGGGTCCGCGTGGGCGACGCACCACAACCTCGGCTCGACGCAGGACCACTTCAAGGCGCTCGGGCCGGCGAACGTGGCCGGCGTCCAGCCGTTCCCGAACGCCGACGGGGTGGTCACCGCGACCGCACCGGCGATCTCCGGACTCGGGATCCTCGCGAAGAGCGAGAAGAAGGCGGCGGCGTGGAAGTTCGTCGAGTACATGAGCACGACGGCCAACTCGGAGTGGTGTGAGGCGGTCGGCCAGGTGCCGGCGAACACCGAGGCCGCGAAGGCGTCGTGGGTGCAGCAGTCGCAGCCGCTGCGGGCGATCGTCGAGACGTCGAAGAACCCGAAGACGCAGTACCTGCAGCTGCCGACGTACCTCCCGGACTGGTCGAAGATCCTGAAGACCGAGATGGAGGCCGACTTCCAGAAGCTGCTCCAGAAGCAGCTCACCGCCCAGGCCTTCGCCGACAAGTACGCCACCCGCTTCGAAGCCGCGAAGCAGGAGTACGACGCCTCCCTCAAAACCGGCAAGTAAGCCCACAACCTTCATCAATTCTCGGAAACCGGTTTCTCTCACTAGGAGACCCGCATGCCGCCCACCCTTCGCATTACCCTGTCCACACTCCTGACGACCGCACTCCTGGGTCTCGCACCGAGCCCATCCGCCCCCGCACAACCACTCGCACCACCCGCCAACCTCGACGCGTCCCGGCAAACCCTCCCGCCTGGTGATGGGTGGGGTTCTGAAGGAAGCGGTACTACGGGTGGGGCTTCGGCTCAGCGGGTCGTGCAAGTGCGGACGGCGGCTGAGCTGCGGGCTGCTGTGGGTGGGGATGAGCCGAAGATCGTGCAGGTTGTCGGGAAGCTCGACGCCAACACGACCGACGACGGACGGGCGATCGCGTGCCACGAGTACGACGTCGCGCCGTACAGTCTCGCCGGCTACCTGCAGGCCTACGACCCGGTGCGGTGGACCGGGCCGGCGACCGGGCCCATCGAGGAGGCACGGAAGGCGTCGTCGGCCAAGCAAGCCGAGCGAGTCAGGCTGAACGTCGGCGCCAACACCACGCTGATCGGGCTCAGCGACGCCCAGTTGACCGGCTTCGTCGTCAACATCGAGTCGGTCGACAACGTGATTGTCCGCAACCTGCGGATCTCCGACGCCTACGACTGCTACCCCGGCTGGAACGGTGAGACCTGGAAGACCGAGTGGGACAACGTGGTGGTCAGCCGCTCGACCCACGTCTGGCTGGACCACCTGACTCTGGACGACGGCGAGACCGTCGACACCGAGCAGCCGAAGTACTTCGGCGAACCGTTCCTCCGCCACGACGGTCTGCTCGACGTCGTCCGCCAGGCCGACCTGGTCACGATCTCCTGGAACAAGCTGAAAGGCCACGACAAGTCACTGCTCTGGGGCAACGGCGACGGCGTCGTCGCCGACCGCGGCAAGCTGCGCGTGACGATGCACCACAACGAGCTCACTGACCTGGTCCAGCGCGGCCCGCGGGTCCGCTTCGGCCAGGCCCACGTCTACAACAACCTCTACAAGGTCACGAACCCGGACCGCTACCAGTACTCCTGGGGCGTCGGCGTCGAGTCCTCGATCATTGCCCGTAGCAACTGGTTCCAGGGCGGCGTCACGCCCGAGCGCATCATCTACGACTGGGGCGGCACCGGTATCACCGAGTCCGGCAACTGGGTCAACGGCCGGCCCGCCGCCGTACTCGACGCCTACAACGCAGCACACCCCGACGACCAGCTGCTGCCGACGGTGTCCGGAAGCTCCGGCCCGCACCTGCGGATCGACCCCGCGCCAAGCGTTCCCGCCCTGGTCGGCGCTTGGGCGGGTGCGGGCCGGCTGGACCAGGACAAGCAACTGCTCCAACTGATGGACGCCCCGAGCACCACGACCGCCGACGGCCCGGTCTGGTCGCCGAAGGCAACCGGCATGGCCTCGATCCCGACCACCGGGCTCCCCGACGGCACCACCGGCGGACTCGGCGGCCGGATCGTCGTCGCCGGCACCGCCGAGGAACTGACCCGGTACGCCGGAGCCGAAGAGCCGCTCGTGATCGTCGTGCGCGGCAGCCTGCGGATCCCCTTCGGCACCCAGGTCCCGGTCGCCTCGCACAAGACCATCGTCGGCGCCGGAACCGTGGCCGAGCTCGTCGGCGGCGGCCTGTTCCTGAACGGCACGCACAACGTCATCGTCCGCAACCTGCGGATCCGCGACTCCTACATCCCCGGCGACTGGGACGGCAAGTCGCCGGAGAACGACAACGACGGGATCCGGCTCGACACCGCGCACCACGTGTGGATCGACCACGTCACGTTCGAGCGACTCGGTGACGGCCTGGTCGACGTCCGCAAGGACTCCGACTACGTGACGCTGTCGTGGAACGTGTTCAGCGCGCACAACAAGACCGTCGGCGTCGGCTGGACCACGAACGTGATCACCAAGATCACCATGCACCACAACTGGTTCTCGAACACCTACCAGCGCAACGCGAGTATCGACAACGTCGAGGCCGCGCACGTCTACAACAACTGGTTCCGCGGCATCGGCCAGTACGGCACGATGTCCCGCGGCGCCGCCAAGGTCGTGGCCGAGAGCAACTACTACTCCGACGGCGAGGACCCGGTCGTCGCCAAGGACCCGGCCTCGCAGATTGTCAACAAGAACAATGTCTTCAATGCCGTCCGCGGCCGTCGCGACAACGTCGGTACGGCGTTCGACCCGGCGACGTACTACGCCTCGATCCCGGACGCCGCGAGCACCGTGCCGAGCCTCGTCGGCAAGTACGCCGGGCCGACGACGAAGGACCGCACCTACGGCCGCACGGTGACCGTGGCGCTCGACGGCACCGGCGACTTCGGCAGCATCGGCGCGGCCGTGGCCACCGTGGGCGGCAAGGGCCCGGTCACGATCGTCGTGCAGCCGGGCGTCTACCGCGAGGTCGTCCGGGTCTGGGCCTTCCAGGACGGCCTGACCATCCGCGGCGCGACCGGCAACCCGGCCGACGTCGTCCTCACCTACGACCTCGCCGCCGGCCAGGAGAAGTTCTACGGCGGCACCTTCGGCCACACCGGGTCGGCCACGCTCGGCATCCTCGGCGACGACGTCACGGTCGAGGACCTGACCGTCGAGAACGGCTGGGACGAGCAGGCGAACTTCCCCAGCCAGGCGATCGCCCTGCGCACCGCCGGCGACCGGATCCGGCTGGACAACGTCCGCGTCCTCGGCAACCAGGACACGCTGCTGCTCGACACCCCGAACCGGGAGGCGATCGCCCGGACCTGGATCACCGACTCGCTGATCCAGGGCGACGTCGACTTCATCTACGGCCGCGGTACGGCGGTGATCACCGACAGCACGATCCGGTCGGTGAACCGCGGCCAACCGGTCAACGGCTATGTCACCGCCGCCGCGACCGTCGACACCAACCCGCACGGCTACCTGATCGAGCACAGCCGCTTCGAGTCCGACGCCGCTGCCGGCACCGTCTTCCTCGGCCGGCCGTGGCATCCCAGCGGCGACCCGGGCGCCGATCCGCGGGTCGTCGTACGGGACTCCTGGCTGGGCGCCCACATCGGCACGCCGGCCTGGACGGATATGAGCGGCTGGTCATGGCGGGATGCGCGGTTCGCCGAGTACCGCAACACCGGGCCCGGCGCCGGGACCGGTGATGGGCGGCCGCAACTGACCTCAGAAGATGCCGCCGCGGCGAATCGATCCGCCTGGCTGGCCGGATCCGACGGCTGGCAGCCGGTCGACGACGACTGAACACCCGCTACAACGAGGAGATTCCACGATGGCAGTTCTGCAGGCTGATCCGGCGCCGCCGGACACCCCGGTCCGGCGGCGACCGAGAGAGCGCTGGACGCCGTACGCGTTGCTGGCGCCGACGCTGGTGCTCGTCGCGATCTTCCTGCTCTACCCCATCGGCAGTGTCGTGTACTACTCGCTGTTCAAGTACAACGTCACCAAGCCGCGTAGCAACGGCTTCATCGGTTTCGAGAACTACCGGAACATGCTGAACGACCAGATGTTCTGGGACTCGCTGCGCTTCACCACCCAGTGGGTCGTCGTCGAGGTCGGGCTCCAGCTCGTGCTGGGGCTCGGCCTGGCGCTCGTCATCAACGAGACGTTCCGTGGCCGCAGCCTGGCGCGGTCGCTGGTGTTCTCGCCGTGGGCGGTGGCCGGTGTGCTGACGACGACGATCTGGCTGCTGATCTACAGCCCGACCACCGGCTTCTCCCGGTACCTGGCCGACATCGGCATCGGCAGCTACGGCGAGAGCCCGTTGATCGAAGGTACGTCGGCCTTCTGGGCCGCCGTACTCGCCGAGTTGTGGCGTGGGGTGCCGTTCTTCGCGATCCTGCTGCTCGCCGATCTGCAGACGATCTCGCAGGATCTCTACGAGGCTGCGGAGGTCGACGGCGCGGGGCGGCTGCAACGGTTCTGGTCGGTGACGCTGCCGCATCTTCGCAACGCGATCGTGCTGTCCACCCTGCTCCGGGCGGTGTGGGAGTTCAACAACGTCGACCTGCTCTACACGCTGACCGGCGGCGGCCCGGGCAACGCGACGATGACGTTGCCGCTGTACGTCGCCCGGATGGCGGTCGACGCGAAGGAGTTCGGCTACGGCTCCGCGCTGACCGTGTCGGCGTTCCTGATCCTCGCGATCTTCTCGATCGCCTACCTGAAACTGTCCCGCGTCGGCCGAGAGGACCAAGCATGACTACTGTTCTCGAGGCGCCGGCGCAGCGGACCGCGGCTGTCGATCGTCGACAATCCGATCGTAGGAAGCCGAACAATCGCCAAGCCCCGCGGTGGATGATCTACGCCCCGCTCGCGCTCTACCTGCTCTTCACCCTGGTCCCCTTCTACTGGATCCTGCTGTTCAGCCTGCGGCCGGCCGGATCGACCTCCGTCGTCCCGTGGCCGATCACCTTCGAGCACTACGCGACCGTGTGGAACGGCGCAGGCTTCGCGGTCTTCTTCAAGAACTCCGTGATCATCGCGCTGTTCACGCTCTTCGGCACGACGGTGCTCTCACTGCTCGGCGGGTACGCGCTGGCCCGGTTCCGGTTCCGCGGCCGGAGCGCGTTCATGGTGATGACGCTGTGCACGCAGTTCATCCCGGGCGCGATGATGCTGATCCCGCTGTTCGACATCTTCCGCACCATCGGGCTGATCAACACGCCGTGGAGCATCGTCGTCGCGGACACCGTGTTCGGGCTGCCGCTGTCGCTGATCATGATGGCCGGGTTCATCCGGAACATCCCGATCGAGCTCGAGGAGGCGTCCTGGGTGGACGGGTGCGGCCGGTTGCGCGGGTTCCTCACCGTGGTGCTGCCGCTGCTGCGGCCCGGGATGGTGGCGATCAGCTCGTTCGCCTTCATCGGCTCGTGGAACAACTTCCTCTTCGCGCTGATGTTCCTCAACGACCAGGACCAGTTCACGATCCCGGTCGGGCTGAGCTACATGCTGGGTGAGTACAGCGTCGACTTCGGTGCGCTGGCGGCGGGTGGCGTGGTGGCCGTCGTACCCGTTGCGCTTGTCTTCGCCTATGTGCAGAAGTTCCTGGTCCAGGGCCTGTCGGCGGGAGCGGTGAAGGGTTGAGACCGAGTGCGCTGGGCGGTTACGAGGACTGGCCGGGCTTCGTCCGGGACGCCTCCCCGCTGACCGGGGACGAGCTCACCACTCGGGTCGCCGGGCTGCTCGGCGTGCCCGCGCCAGGTGAGCGGCCGGCCGTGCGGATTGTCGACGATTGGCAATCGGACAATGTCCGCGGGAGCGTCCTCGAGTGGAACAACCCGTTCGGCCCGCCGACTCGGGCCTGGCTCCTGCGCCCGCTCGAGGCGGTCTCGGCACCCGGCGTGCTCGGGTTGCATTGCCATGCGGGCGTGAAGGCGATCGGCGCCGAGCGGCTTGTCGAGACTCCTGAGCCCAGCGCCGGCGCGATCCGGCTGCGCCAGGAGCTGTACGAGGGCCGGGCCGTCGCGAACGCGTTGGCCCGCGCGGGTTTCGTCGTACTGTGTCACGACACCTTCGCCTGGGGATCGCGGCGCTTCGGGCTCGATCCGCTGCCGTGGCGGTTGCGCGACGTGATGGCGACGTACGAAGCCGCCTGGCTGGCCGCGGACCACTCCCCTGCTGACGACGAGTGGTACGACGTCGCCGCGAGCCACCACGAGCACACGATCGCGAAGGCGGCCGGGCTACTCGGGACGTCGTTCGCCGGGATGGTCGCGTACGACGACCTCGTCGCGCTCAGCGTGCTGCGTGGGCTCGACGAGGTGGACGCGGACCGGATCGGTGTCTTCGGCTTCTCGGGCGGCGGTGGCCGTTCGGCGACCCTCACCGCACTCGACCCGGGCATCCAGGCGTCCGCGATCGTCTGCATGATGACCACGTTCGACGCACTGCTCCCGGCGTACTTCGACGCCCATTCCTGGCTGTTCACCACGCCCGGCCTGGCCCGGCACCTCGACCACCCGTCCCTCACCGCCGGCCGGGCCCGCCACCACCAGCTCGTCGTCTACGCCGAGGACGACAACCTCTTCCCACCCCAAGGCATGCTCGCCGCCGACCGCGAGCTCACCGAACACTTCCACTACGGCCCCGGCACCTACCAAGCCCACTTCCTCCCCGGCCCCCACCGCTTCGACCACCAAATGCAGGAGGCGGTCGGAAACTTCTTCGCGGACCGATTGGCACCAGGGTAAGAATGGGACGACTACGACCGGGAGGGTGTCTTGAGCGAGTTTTCTTATCCGAAGCCGGAGGGGGTTGCGGCGGGGAATGGGTACAGCCATGTGGTGACCGGGGCGGGGCAGTGGGTGGCGATTGCGGGGCAGGTGGCGTTGGATGCTGAGGGCAACTTTGTGGGAGTCGGGGATGCGGGGGCGCAGGCCCGGCAGGTGTTTGCCAATCTGGATGCTTGTCTGAAGGCGGCCGGGGCCACGTTCAAGGACGTGGTGAAGCTGAACTTCTACGTGACCGACATCGGGTATCTGCCGGCGATCCGTGCCGCGCGGGACGAGTACGTCGACACCAGTAACCCGCCGGCCAGTACGGCGGTGCAGGTGGTGGCGTTGTTCAAGCCTGAGGCGCTCCTCGAGGTGGAGGCGTACGCGGTCATCTGACCCAAGGCTTGTGTGGGTGTGCAGATCGACAGGACGTATAGACCCACTACGGCTACAGCCCCGGTCAACTGAGCGTGCGTCACGCCGTCTGCGCGCGACACCTCCTGTCGATCTGCCCGGCCAGATCCGCTGGCGGCGGTGTCCCACAGCGCTCAGCGCAACAAGTCCACCGCGAGGCGAGCGGCTTCGCCGATGGCAGCGTCGACACGAGGCTGGCGGAAGTCGCCGCGAGCAGCGAGCGTGTAGATGGCGATCGCGAAGGCGGCCCCGCCGGGCAGCGTGACCACGCCGACCTCGTGGCGCAGGGCACCGAACGTTCCGGTCTTCCCGGCGACGCGTACGCCGTCGTGCGGGAAGCCGGACGCCATCCGGTGCTGGAAGACCTGCCGATGCATCGTCGCCCGCACGAAGTCCGTCTGCGTATCCGACAGCAACTCCCCCGCCCACAACCGCCGCAGCAGCAACGTCATGTCGCGCGGACTGCTCGCGGAAGCGGTCGCCGCCTCGTAGACCCCGTCCGGATCGGTCCGGTCGTTGTCAGCCAGTACGGCGAGTGCGGCATCCGGATCGTTCAGCCCGGTACGCCGCTGCAGATCGCGCAGGCTCCCCTCGGTCCCCCGCCGTACCCAGGTCCGTTGCAGGCCGAACGACTCCAGCAGTTCGGCCAGCCGCCGCAGCCCGACCAACCCCAGCAGCGCATCGGCGGCGGCGTTGTCCGACACCGTCATCATCGAGAACGCCAGATCGCGCAGTGACATCGTCACCGGATCCGCCAGCGCCGACAGCCCGGTCGGCCCAGGCGTCCGATCGGCCGGATCCAACGTCACCTTCGACAGCGGATCGAGCTCCCCGAGATCAACCAGCCGGCAGAACCCGGCCAGCAACGGCAGCTTGTACACCGACGCCATCGGTACGACGCCGTCCGCATCCACCTCGACCGTCGACTCCGGCGCCTCCAACGCGACCGCATGCAACCAGCCACGCACGCCCGCGTCCGCGAACAACGCGCGGATCCGCGCGTTCACGACACCACCAGCGCGTCCGTCAGCCGAGCCATCACGTCAGCCGGCCGTAAGAACGGCGTACGCGTCCTCGCCCACACCAACCGCAACCGCAGCGGAAGTGGATTGTCGACAATCAGATGACGCCCGACGCCCGGCGCAGTCAGCGAAGGATCCGCCGTCACCACGATCGCCTGACCCGCCGCGGCCATCGCCAACCCGGCCCGCTCGTCGGTCACCACGACCGTCCCGCCATCGGGCCGATGCAACTCCAACGTGTCCAGGAACAAGTCCCGAGCCGCCGGCGCCTCCGCTCGCGGCCGGACAGCCACCGGCAACCCACCCAGCTGCCGCAGCTTCACCTCGGCACCGTCGTCCGGCAGCACCGACACCGGCGCCAGCGCCCACGTCGGCACCAACGTCACCGGACCGGCTTCGAGCCCATCCAGTACGGCGGGATGCAGTACGACGGCCAGAGTCAGCCGACCCGCGGACACCTGGCCGACCAACGAACTGGTCGGCGCCGAAACCACCGTCACCCGGCTCCCCGGGATCGCAGCCCCACATGCCGCAGCCACCGCGGCACCAGCGGCCGGCGGAACCTCCGGCGCCAGGCCGAGCCGGATCTCCGGCCCCTCCGGATCGCGCGCGACCGCAGCTTGGTGCAGCTCCTCGATCGACGTCAGCGCACGCCGCGCATACGGCAGCAACGCCGCACCCGCGGGCGTCAGTTCGACCCGGCCCTGGCCGCGCTCGAACAGCTTCGCCCCGACCAGCGCCTCCAGCCGTCGAAGCCCCTGGGACAGCGGCGGCTGGGTGATGCCGACCACGCGTGCGGCGTCGCCGAAGTGCTGCTCCTCGGCCAGCGCGATGAAGATCTGCAGATGCCGTTCAGTCAGCATGACCCAGCTGACCTGCGGCGATATCACCAGGCAATCGGAGCATGCGTAAGAGCATATTCGACACCCTCCAACTGCCTCGCCTTCACTGAGGACTCGGTCCCGGCGAGAGGAGACAGCGTGAAGGTAAGTCGCAGAGGGATCATCACGGGGGCGGCCGCGGCCGGCGCGGCCGGAGTCGCCGGGGTCGCCGGCTTGACGACCCGCAGCGGCGCCGCGACGGGTGCGGAAGCGACTGCGCAGGCGGCAGCAGGCGAGGCGACGGCGAGCGCCACACAGGAGGAAGCCGGGGTGGAGCTCACCTGGCTCGGCACCCACGCCTGGCAGATCCGGTGGGGCAAGCACATCGTGCTGACCGATCCGTGGATCACCCGGTTCAAGACCGGCACGTTCACGCCAGAGGGCGCGGACCCCAAGACCAAGCTCGTGATCAAGCCGGACGTGATCGACCGCTACATCTCCACGGCCGACGCGATCCTGGTGCACCACGGCCACTACGACCACATGGCCGACGTGCCGTACGTCGCCGAGAAGACCCAGGCGACCGTCCTCGGCACCCAGTCGCACGTCAACATGCTCAAGGCCATGCGCACCCCGGCCGGCCTGCTGTCACCGGTGCGCGGCGGCGAGTACCTCCCGTTCGAGGGCTTCACGATCGAGGTCTTCCCGTCCCTGCACTCGTGCAGCGGACGGCACCACACCTACGCCTACCCGGGCTACCGGCTCGACGGCGTCCCGCCGCGCCCGCGGGTGATCGAGGACCTGCTCGAGGGCGGCACGCTCGCGTACGTGATCACGATCGGCGGCGTCCGCATCCTCAGCCTGAGTACGGCGAACTTCGACCCGAACGCGCTCCGCGACCTGCAGGTGGACGTCGTCTTCGCCGCCCCCGGCGGCGAGCCCGGGATCACCGACCGCCTGCTCCGCACAATCAAGCCGGTCCGGAAGGTCGTCGCCACCCACTGGGACGACTTCGACCAGCCGCTGGACGAGCCGTCCGTGCCCTGGACCGACCTGACGAAGCTCCGCACCTCGGTCGAGACCGCCGGCGCGGAGTTCGTCGTCCTGGATCACCTGGAGAAGCTCACGCTTTGACCCGGTAGTGGTACTGCGAGACGGTCCGGAAGCCCAGCGGTCGTACAGGCCACGGGCCGGCTCGTTGTCCGCCACGACCTGCAGGTAGACGTACCGGACTCCGCGGTTCGTTGCCTCCTGCAACAACGCGCGGATCACCGCGAGCGCGAGCCCCTGCCGGCGGACGCGCTCGTCGACGGCGAGGCAGTACAACCCGGCCCAGTCGCCGACCAGCGCGAGCCGGCCGATCGCCGTGATCGGGCCGGTCGACGGCACTACGGCGTACAACGCCGGGCCGCGGTTCAAGATGCCCCGCGCCGTCGCCTGCTTCCCGGCGTCCCCGCCGCGGCCGTCGATCGACCACCAGAAGTCCATCCAGTCGTCGTCCGGAGTCGCAGAAATATTCACGTCGGTCGGCACATCGGGCAGCCGGTCGAGAACGTCGGCCACCTCGGCACACTGCACCAGCGTCGGATTCCGCACCGAGTAGCCGCGGGCCTCCAGCTGGGCGTCCAGGTCGGCCGGCTGCGCCGCCGGGCTGACGTGGAAGGACGGCGTGATGCCGTGCGCCTCGTACAGGGTTTCCACGTAGTCCAAGGCCTTGCCGAGGTCGAACGGCGGACTCGTGGGCAGCACGGAGTTCGCTCGCAGGGTCACGCCGCCGTTGCGTCGGATCACCCAGCCGTCCAGCTCGGTCTTGGCCTCGGCGGGCCACCCCTGGTTCATCAGACTGTCGATGCGAGCTGCGCTGATCACTCCACACAGCGTAGGAGCAGCCGAATCAACTTGCAAGCAAATGGATATTTATTCATTCAGTCCGGCGACCGCGTCCACCAGCACATCGATGCCCTCGGCAACAGCCTTCGCGGTCAGGCCGCCGTACCCGAAGACCAGCCCGGCCGGCCCGGCGCCCGCCATCCAGTACGGCGCCAGTCCGTAGACCCCGACGCCTCGCTCCAGCGCGGCCGCCATCACAGCCTGCTCCGGCAACCCGTCCGGTAACCAGGTCATGACGTGCAGGCCGGCCGAGATGCCGACCGGGACAAGCTCCGGCAGCCGCTCGGCCAACCGGTCGACGAGCGTGTCCCGAAGCAGCCGGTACCGCGGCCGCATCCGCCGCAGGTGCCGGTCGAACTCACCCCGCGCGACGAAGTCCGCGAACGCCAACTGCTCCAGCACCGGCGAGCCGCGATCGTCGACCAGCTTCGCGGCCGTCATGTCCTCGACCAAGCGGTCCGGCAGGACCAGCCAGCCGAGCCGAAGCCCCGGCGCCAGCGTCTTGCTCGCGGTCCCGGCGTACGCGACCCGGTCGGGCGCCAGGCCCTGGATCGCGCCGATCGGCTCCCGGTCGTACCGGTACTCCGCGTCGTAGTCGTCCTCGACGATCAGAGCGTCCCGCCGCGCCGCCCACGCGACCAGCGCGGCCCGCGTCTCCGCCGACGCCACCGCCCCGGTCGGGAACTGGTGTGCCGCCGTCACCAGTACGACGTCCGCCCCGGACTGATCGAGTGCGTCGACGTCGATCCCCGAATCCAGCACCGGTACGCCGACCACCTCGAGCCCAGCCGCCTTCGCGACGTCCCGCAGCTCGTTGTCGGACGGGTCCTCGAGCGCCAGCCGCCGGTAGCCCTGTTTCGCGAGGACATGCAGCAGCAGGCGCGAGCCCTGGGCGAAGCCGTTGCTGACCAGCATGTTCTCGGGCCGGGCCGCCGTACCTCGCACTCGGTTCAGGTAGTCGGCGAGCGCATGCCGGAGCTCGAGGGCGCCACGGCCGTCGAGGTAGGCGAAGCTCAGGTGCGGGGCTTCGTTCAGCACCTTGCGGAGCGAGCGCAACCAGGCAGCGCGCGGGAACTGGGAGACGTCCGGTCGGCTGTACTTGAAGTCGATCCGCGGCGGACCGCCGGCCGGCGCCTGGATCGCGGATGCCTCGACGACGGCGATGTCGGCCACCTGGGTGTAGCCGCCGCCTCGGCTGATCAGGTACCCCTCGGCGACCAACTGCTGGTACGCCTCGACCACGACGCCGCGGGACAGACCGAGGTCCTGGGCGAGCGCGCGGGTCGACGGCATCACTGTGTCCGCGCGCATCAGGCCCTGCCGGATCCGGTCCCGGATCGCCTTCTCCAGCTGCTGGTGCAGCGGCACTCCGGCATCCCGCCGGAGCTCGACCAGCAGCTCGCCGGCGCCGGAACTGGTCCTGTTTCGGCTCACACAACTGGACCTTATCGGAGTACCGCTGCGCTGTCAGGGTGGTGCAAAGACCAGAATCCAGGAGGGGAACGATGACCACGCTGCTGCAGAACGGCGACGCCGGCTACGACGAGGCCCGGAGCGTCTGGAACGCGATGATCGACCGCTACCCGGCCGCGATCGCGCGCTGTCACGACACCGCCGACGTCGCCGCCGCGGTCCGGTTCGCCCGGGAGGCAGGGCTGGAGATCGGGGTCCGCTGCGGCGGCCACAGCATCGCAGGCCACGCCGTACCGGATGGTGGGCTGATGATCGACCTGACGCCGATGAACGCCGTCCGGGTCGATCCGGACCGGCAGCTGGCCTGGGTTCAGGGCGGGGCGTTGCTGGGTGAGCTCGACAAGGCGGCGCAGAAGTTCGGTCTGGCGACGACCGCGGGGAACGTCTCGCACACCGGCGTCGGCGGGCTCACGCTCGGCGGCGGGATGGGCTGGCTGGCCCGGCAGTTCGGCCTGGCATGCGACAACGTGGCGTCGTACGAGCTGGTCACCGCGGATGGCTCGGTGGTCCGGGCGAGTGCGGACGAGAACCCGGAGCTGGACTGGGGGTTGCGCGGTGGCGGCGGGAACTTCGGCATCGTCACGTCGTTCGAGTTCCGGCTGCACCAGGTCGGCACCCGGGCGCTGGTGGCCGAGTTCAGCTATCCGATGGCTGCGGGGTTCGACGTACTGCGCGGATGGCGGGAGCTCAACGCGACCGCGCCGCGGCAGGCGACCTTCACCGCGAACGTCACTCCGGACGGCGTGACGGTCGGCTACGTGTGGATCGGCGACGGTGGATACCAGCTCCTGCCGGCCCTCCGCGCGCTCGGTCCGGTCGCCGACGAGCACGTCGAGGAGATGTCGTACCTGACGCTGCAGAGCCGCGACGACAACGTGCAAGGGCACCGCTACCGGCGCTATTGGAAGGGTCACTACTTCAAGTCGCTGCCCGACGACGCGATCCGCGCACTGCTGAACACCCCGGGCCTGTCCGCGAGCCTGCAGGCGTACGGCGGTGCGATCGCCGACGTGCCGGACGAGGACGCGGCCTTCAGCCACCGGGACACGCTGTTCGAGTTCGTCACCGCGACCCGCTGGGAGGACCCGGCCGAGGACGCGACCCGGATCGCCCGGGTCCGCGAGTACGCCGCCGGACTGGCGCCGTACGCGAGCGGCGCCTACCTGAACACGCTGAACGGCGACCCGATCAACCGCGCCTTCCCGCCGGCCAAGCTGGCCCGGCTGACCGCGCTGAAGACGGCGTACGACCCGGCCAACGTCTTCCACCTGAACCAGAACATCCGCCCCGGCGAGGCGACCACCGAGACCGCGGCCTGACTGGTACTCCTGGAGGGTGGAGTTCGAGGCGGTGTTCGCCGATGTCGCCCGGGTGATCGAGGGCATCGGCGTGGTCATCATGGCGATCGGCCTCGCCGTCTGCCTGATCCGCTACGCGTACGACGTCCTGCGCAAGGGCGCCGGCAGCTACCAGCAACTGCGGGTCAACCTCGGCCGGGTCATCCTGCTCGGCCTGGAGATCCTGATCGTCGGCGACATCGTCCGCACGATCATCGTCGACACCTCCGTCGAGAGCGTCCTGGTCCTCGGCCTGATCGTGGTCATCCGCACCGTCCTCAGCTTCGCCCTCGAGGTGGAGATCTCCGGCGCCTGGCCGTGGCAGCAACGCCCCACCAACTAGTTGGCATGATGGAGGTGTGCACACCGATCTGACGCCCGAACTGGCGGCGACGATCGAGGAGGCGTTCAACCGGCGGGACCGGGCGAACATGCAGCCGACGATCGACTTCTTCGTGAACCTGCTGAAAGAGCACCCGGACAACCCGTACGTGTTGTACGAGGTGGGCGGGTCGTACGACACGGACGGGCAGGAGGAGCAGGCGGTCGTCTACTACGAGCGCGCGCTGCCCGGGCTCACCGGCGAGACCCGACGCAAGTGCCTGCTGCAGTACGGCAGCACGTTGCGCAACCTCGGCCGCTTCGACGAGTCCCTGGACATCTTCAAGGCCGCGTGCGCCGAGTTCCCCGAGTCCGACTCGCTGCGGGTGTTCAAGTCGCTCACCCTGCACGCGGCCGGCCACAAGGACAAGGCGCTCGCCACGCTGCTCCTGGTCATCGCCGACCGCCTCGGCACGCCTGAGATCAAGCGCTACGAGGCGGCCATCCGCGGCAACGCCGACTACCTCGCCAACCTCTGAGGCTCAGCAGGCGCAGGCGATCCCCAGCGGCGCGGTGAGCGGGTCGGCGGCCCGGCGTTCGATCCCCGCGGCGGTCTCCACCGGGAGGCCTTCGCGGGCCCAGTACTCGAAGCCGCCGATCATCTCCTTGACCGGGTAGCCGAGCTTCGCGAACTCCAGCGCCGCCTTCGTCGCACCGTTGCACCCAGGCCCCCAGCAGTACGTCACCACAGTGACCCCCGCGGGTACGACGGACGCCGCCCGGGCAGCGATCTCCCGGGTCGGCAGGTGGATCGCGCCGGGCACGTGACCCTGGTCCCAGCTCTCCTGGCTCCGGCTGTCGACCAGCACCCACCCGGTCACACCGGCCCCGATGTCGGCGGCCACGTCCGACACGTCCGCCTCGAACGCGAGCCGCCCGGCGAAGTGCGCCACCGCCGCGTCCCGGTCGGCGGCGGGCGTCTGCAGAACAGCCGAAGTGTGCAGGTCAACGGACATTCGGGGCTCCTTCTCGATCAGCGGAGCCACCAGCGTCCGGCATCGGGGCCTAGCGCAACAGTGGCAGAAATGCCCTAGTACCGCAAAATACTGTCATCCCTGCATCTTGGCCCGCGCCCGGGCCACCTTGATCGCGGCCTTCAGCGTCTCGACGTCGTACGCGCCGTAGTGTCGCTGTCCGTTGACGAAGAACGTCGGTGTCCCGGACACCCCGCTCAGGTCGGCCGACTCCACGTCCTGCGCGACCCGGGCCGCAGCCACGTGCCGCTTCACGTCGTCGTGCAACTTCTGCTGGTCGAGCCCGAGCGCCTCGGCGTACCCGAGCAGGTCCTTGGGCTGCAGGTTCTCCTGGTTCGCGAGCAGCAGGTCGTGCATCTCCCAGAAGGCGCCCTGCGCGGCCGCCGCCTCCGACACCTCCGCCGCAATCTGCGCCCGCGGATGGACGTCACTCAACGGCAGGTGCCGCCATACGTACCGCAGGTCGTCGTCTTGCAACAGGTCGCGGACGACGGGCTCCGCCATCCCGCAGTACGGGCACTCGAAGTCGCCGTACTCCACCAGGGTCACCGACGCCGTCTCCGGACCGCGGATGTGGTCGCGCTCGGGATCGACCGGATCGGCCAGGTCCACCAGTTGCTCCGCGTCGCCGAGCAGAGCCAGCGCCTTCTTCGGCGGCGAGAGCAGCTTGGCCGCGCGGAACACCAGCCAGGTCAGCCCCGACGCCACCAGGACCGCCGACAGCAGCCCAAGCTTCGCCTCTGCGAGCGCCGGGCCCTCGAACGCGATCGTTGCAATCAGCAAGGAGACCGTGAACCCGATGCCGGCGATGGTGCCGCTGCCGACCACGGCCGCCCACCCGACCTGCGGCCGGTAGCGCCCGCCGGAGAAGCGGGTCAGCAGCCAGGACACCACGGACACCGCGACCGGCTTGCCGACCACATAGCCGACCAGGATGCCGAGTGTGATCGGCGAGGTGTACGCCCGCCCGAGGAAGTCGAGGTCGATGGTGATGCCGGCGTTCGCGAGCCCGAACAGCGGGACGATCAGATAGCTGGTCCACGGGTGGTAGAGGTACTGCAGCCGCTCGTTCGGCGAGATCGTCGCGGTCAGGCCGACCGTCGCCGAACGGGCCAGCTCGGGGGTCGGCTGCTCGCGGAACAGCCGGAACAAACCGGTCGCCTGCTCGAGCTCCTCCCGCCCCGGCGAGTACGCCGACGCCGTCAGGCCGATCGCCAGTCCGGCCACCACGGGATCGACCCCGCTGGTCAGCAGCGACGCCCACGTGACGACGCCCAGTACGACGTACGCCCAGGCCTTCCGCACTCGCAGGACCGCCAGCACCACGACGGCTCCGAAGGCGACGATCGCCATGGCCAGCGGCATCAGCTCGATGTTCTCGCTGTAGACGACGGCGATGACGAGCAACGCGATCAGGTCGTCGACGACGAAGACCGTGAGCAGGAACACCCGGACCCGGTCGGGGACGCCGCGACCGACCAGCGCGAGCAGGCCGAGCGCCAGCGCGGTGTCGGTCGACATCGCGACACCCCACCCGTGCGCACCCTCACCGCCGGCGTTGAACGCGAGATAGATGAGGACCGGGAGGATCATCCCGCCGATCCCGGCGGCGAGCGGGAGCACGAACCGGCTCCGGTCGCGCAGGTCGCCGAGGTCGAACTCACGCCGCGCCTCCAGGCCGACCACCAGGAAGAACAGCGTCATCAGGCCGCTGTTGACCCACTCCCGCAGGTCCATCGCGAGCACCTCGCGCCCGAGCCCGATCGACAGCTCGGTCCGCCAGAAGTCCTCGTACGTCCCGGGCGCCAGATTCGCCCACAGCAGGGCGACCAGGATCGCCCCGGCGAGGACGCCGGAACTGCCCGCCTCGGTCCGCAGGAAGGCGCGCACCGGCGCCGCGAACTCCCGCCGCCAGCTCGTCCGCCCACTCAGCAGGCCGGCGAAGTCCGTCATGCGTTCACTGTATCGTTCTGGGTTCAACGACCCAGAAAAAATCGGCTGCCGATCCGGCTAACAGTTTGGGGGGTGCGGGCTGCATGATGTCTCCTGAGGATCACTCCAGCCACGGGGTGCCCGATGGTTCGAGCATGCCTGGAGTCCCGTTGACCGACCAAGATGTCGCTGTGACCTCGGCAGACGCGTTCGCGCGTCTGGCGATCGAGTTGCACGACGCTCCCGGGGTGGAGGAGACGGTCGACGCCGTCGTCCAGTTCGCCCTGCAGGCGCTGAGCTGCACCTATGCCGGCGTCGCCCTGTACTCCCGTGGCTCCCGCCCCGAGGTGGCGGCGGTGACCGACCCCGTGGTCGCCGACGTGTACGACCTTCAGATCAGCACCGAGACCGGCCCGCTCGTCACCGCGCTCCGCGACCGGTCCACGATCCTGATCCGCGACACCCTCACCGACGACCGCTGGCCGGAGTGGGCCGCCAAGGTCGCCGCTCTCGGCGTCCGCAGCGTCCTGGACGTGCCGCTGGCCACCGGAGACGGCAACCGCTCGACAGTCGGCGTCCTCGGCCTTTACTGCCCGACCCCCGACGCCTTCAGCCCTGACGACGAGGCGATCGCCCACATCCTCGCCCGGCACGCCTCCGTCGCGGTCGCCTCGGCCCGGCACGAGGAGACCATGGCCCAGGCCGTCGACGCCCGCAAGCTGGTCGGCCAGGCGATGGGCATCCTGATGGAGCGCTTCGACGTCGACGGCGACCGGGCCTTCGCCATCCTCAAGCGCTACTCCCAGGACACCAACACCAAGCTCCGCGACGTCGCCCAGCAGCTCATCGACACCCGCAAGCTCCCGCACTGACGCTTGCAGGCGGCAACAAACGTCAGCGGACGCCGGTGGCGCGCTTGATGGTGAAGTCGAACGCCCGGTCGGGCAGGACACGGCGCAGTGTGACCAGGGGCTTGGCGGCGAAGCCCACCAGGTAGCGGGTGCGCGGCCGGCGAGCCGTGACGGCCTTGGCGATGGCGTCGGCGATCACCGAGGGCGGCGACGTACGGCGGTCGGCCAGCTCCGAGTCCATCGACCTTGCCATCGGCTCGGCCTGGCCGGCGTACGGGCCCTCGGCCGAGACCTTGCGGAGGTTGTCGGCGGCGATGCCACCCCACTCGGTGCGGATGCCGCCGGGCTCGATCACGACGACGTCGATGCCGAACGGCTTGACCTCCAGACGGAGGCAGTCGCTGAGCGCCTCGAGGGCGAACTTGGTGCCGTGGTACCAGCCACCGAGCGGCGTGTAGATCTTGCCGCCCATCGAGCTGATGTTCACGATCGTGCCGCTGCGCTGCGCCCGCATCCCCGGCAGCACGAGCTGGATCAGCCGCGCGGCGCCGAACACGTTCACCTCGAACTGGTACCGCGCCTCCGCCAACGGCACGTCCTCGAGCGCGCCGTACGAGCCGTAGCCGGCGTTGTTCACGAGTACGTCGATCCGCCCGGCCTCGGCCAGGATCCGGTCGATCCCGGCGCGCATCGAGTCCTCGTCGGTGACGTCCATGGCGATCGGGTGGATGCCGTCGGCGGCGAGCTTCGCCATCCGGTCCACCCGGCGGGCGGCGCCGTACACGGTGAAACCGAGGCCGTGCAGCTTGCGCGCGGTGGCCTCGCCGATCCCCGACGAGGCACCGGTGACGAGAGCGATCTTCGTGGTCATGACCCGTCCTGGAGATAAGATGAACTCTGGTTCACGATTATCATGAACCATGGTTCACGATATTGCAAGGGAGACCGCATGAGTCCGCGTGCCGACGCCGTCCGGAACCGGCAGAAGATCCTCGACGCCGCCCGCGAGCAGATCACCCGGCACGGGCCGGACGCCGGGATGGACGAGATCGCCGCCGCGGCCGGCGTCGCCGTCGGCACCCTCTACCGGCACTTCCCGAACAAGACCGACCTGGTCACCGCGGTGATCGCCGAGCACCTCGGCCATGTCGCCGACGACGCCGAGGCCGCGCAGGCGCGGGTCGCGGCCGGTGCCGACCCGATGACCGAGATCACCGCCCTCGTCGAGCGGGTCCTGGAGGCTTCTGCCACCGATGCCGCCGTCAAGGCGGCCGCCCGCACACTCGGCGCCGGGACTGCCGACGAGCCCGCCGAGATCCGCGCCCGGGCCGCGGTCGACGCCCTGATCGAGGCCGCCCAGCGCGACGGCGATCTGCACCCCGACGTCACCGTGGACGACTTCTACCTGCTGATCTCGTCCGCCCCGATCGACCAGCCTCCGGCGGTCCGGGCACGCTGGCTCACTTTGGTCTTCCCCGGCCTCACCACTCGCGGGCGCCACAGCGGTTGAAACGTTCCGAAAATATAGGAAAAGTAACGACGCCGGGCTCCTTCATCGGGTGCATACTTCAAGAAGAATTGGGTACCCCGCCCGTCAGTGGTCACATGTCTCCAGCACTGATGGACATCTGGGGATCTTGGGGTTGAGCTTGACGCCGGGGCTTGTGCGGCCAGAACCGCGGACCGGGTCACGTCCCGGCGTCCAACTCCTCTTCTCCCTCCCCGCCATTACCCTTGTCGCGTGGGTGAGTGGCGGCCATTGACGGGTCCGTCTCGGCAGGTGGCGCTGGAGATCCTGCTCGACGGCCCGTTGTCGCGCGCCGAACTGTCCCGCCGCGTGGGCCTGTCGCCCGGCAGCCTGACCCGGTTGACCAAGCCGATGGTGGAGTCCGGGCTGCTCGTCGAGGTGTCCGCCGGGCCGACCGACGCGCGCGTCGGCCGCCCGTCGCAACCCCTGAACCTCGATCCGGCCTCACACCACTTCGTCGGCATCAAGCTCACCGGTGACTCCGCGATCGGCGTCCTGACGACGCTGCGGGCCGAGGTGATCGCGAGTATCGAGCGTCCGCTCAGCGACCCCACGCCGTCCGCGGTGTGCCGGCTCGTCCTCGAACTGGCCGACGATCTCGCCGTACAGGTGCCTGGGCAGCGCCCGATCACCGGACTCGGCGTGACCGTCGGCGGCCGGGTCGGGAGCAACTCCGAGGTCCGGTGGGGCCCGTACCTGAACTGGGTCGACGTGCCGCTCGGCGAGTTGCTCGCGGCGGCCACGGACACGCCGGTCGTGGTGGCGAACGACCTGAACGCGTTGACCGAGGCCACGCACTGGTTCGGCGCCGGCCGCGGCTCGGACCGGTTCGTGCTGCTGACGATCGGGGTCGGGATCGGGTACGGCCTGGTCGTGCACAACCGGGTCGTCGACAGCCCCGACACGAGTATCGGCCTGATCGGCCATCATCCGCTGGTTCCCGACGGACCACGCTGTGACCGCGGGCATCGCGGTTGCGCACTGAGCCTGCTGACCGTCGGCGCGATCACCGACCAGGTCGGCAGCGCGCTCGGCCGGAGCGTCGAGTACGAGGAGTGCCTCGACCTCGCCGCAAAGGGCGACGCGGCGGCCGTTGAGGTGGTCGGCAGGGCGGGCCGTGCACTGGGCCGCCTGATCGCCGCGGCTGCGAACTTCACCATGCCCGAGCTCGTCGTCCTCGGTGGCGAGGGCGTCCGGTTGGCCGAGGTCGCCCAGGACGAGTTGCTCGTCGGCCTGCACGGCGACCGTCATCCGTCCGGCGCGGAGCTCCCGATGGTCCTGCAGCCGGCTGATTTCTCCGAATGGGCCCGTGGCGCCGCGGTCGTGGCCATCCAGACCTTCGTCCTCGGCCGCTAGATTCCCGTCGGTCCGTAGATGGCGTTCGGGCGGTCCTCGACGTACGCCCAGTAGCGGTCGCCGAACGACCAGTGCCACCACTCGGTCGGGTAGTTCACCAACCCGGCCGCGGTCAGGACGTCGGCCAGCAGCAAGCGGTTCGTCCGCGCCTCCCGGCTGATGTTGGCCGCGTCGAAGAAGCACGCGCCGCTGCTCTGCTCGGGTGTCGCGTCGATCGGCGTCCCGAGGTCGAGCGGACCGTGCGCGCCGATCAGCGTCAGATCGACCGCTGCCCCGGCGACGTGCGGCGCGACCTCGACCGGCGAGACGAACCGGCTGGCCAGCACGTGGACGTCGTGGTCGGAGATCCCCGGATGCAGCCGCTCGAGCTCGGCGCGGTACCGGTCGTAGATCTCCTGCTGGTTCTCGATCGGCCGCAGCCCTTCCACGACCTGCAGCCGTACGCCGGTCGGCAGGAAGGCGTCGGCCATCGCGAGCCGGTCCGCGACACTCTCCCGGGCGAACTGGCGATCCAGCGTCGCGAGGTTCCGGGTGAACAGGTCGACCAGTGGTTCACCGCTCTCGATCGCCGGGAGTTGGGTGATCCGGTCGTCGCTCAGCAGCACGGTCATCGACGAGCCACCGCCGTACGCAACAAGGTGTCGACGACCTCGGCGTAGCTCATCCCGGCCGCCGCCCACATCCGCGGGAACTGCGACGCCGGCGTGAACCCGGGGAGCGTGTTGATCTCGTTGACCACCGGCTCACCCTCGGCCGGGACGAAGAAGTCCACCCGCGCGAGCCCTTCGCACCCGAGCACGTCGAACACCTCGATCGCCGTACGCCGAAGCCGATCGGCCAACGCCGGATCCAGCGGCGCCGGTACGACGAACCGCGTCGCACTGCTGTCGTACTTCGCAGTCGCGTTGAAGAACGGTTGGCCCGGATCGCTGTGGATCTCCAGCGCCGGCGCGGTGTCGACCCGCCCGTCCGGGAACTCCAGCACGGCAAGGTCGATCTCCCGCCCGACCATCTCCCGCTCCACCAGCACGTGCGGATCGAGTACGGCGGCGTCCGCGATCGCGGGCGACAACGTCGGCAGGTCGGTCGCCCGGGCGACGCCGAAGCTGGAGCCGCCGTTGCCGGGCTTCACGAACACCGGGAAGTCGAGCCCGGCCGCCTTGAGCTTCTGCATCGCGGCCTCGGTGTCGGTCAGGTCCGCGCCCCGCAGCGTGACACCGGGCGTGACCGCGATGCCGTGCGCCCTCAGCACCGACTTGGTCAGGTGCTTGTCGAGCCCGACCGCGCTGGCGGCCACGCCGCTGCCGACGTACGGAACCTTCAACTGGGACAGGAACCCCTGCAGCGTGCCGTCCTCGCCGCCTTCGCCATGCAGGGCCGGGACGGTGACGTCACAGGCCTGGAGGATCTCGATCGCCTCGTGCTGACCGTCCTCCCAGTTGCCTTCGGCATCGATCACGAGCGGGATCGGGGTGTGGCCGAGGATACTGATCGCCCTGGCGATCCCGCGGCCGCTGGCCAGCGACACCTGGTGCTCGGGGCTCGCGCCGCCCATCACGACTGCCACCTTCATCGGGCCGCCCCCTCGTAGCGCCGCGGCACGCGGGATCCGATCCCGCAGTAGATCTCGTGCGGGATGGTGCCGGCCCACGCGGCCCAGTCCGCCGCCGTCGGCTCACCCCGCGAGCCGTCGCCGAAGATCGTCACCGGCTCTCCTGGTTCGACCGGGAGATCGCCCGCGTCCACGACGAACTGATCCATCGCGATCCGCCCGATGACAGGCATCCGGACGCCTCGGCACAAAACGCTGGCCTGCGCACCGGCGACTCGCGGGATGCCGTCCGCGTAGCCGAGTGGGACGAGCGCGACCGTCGTATCCCGATCGGCGACGAAGTCGTGCCCGTACGAAACCCCTTCGCCTGCACGGATCCGCCGTACCTGGGCCAGCTTGCTCATCAGCCGCATCGCCGGCCGCAACCCGAGCCCGGTCTCGTCGATCCCGTACAACCCGGCGCCGATCCGGACCAGGTCGCAGTCGGGCGCATCCAACGTGATCGCCCCGGCGGAGTTCGCCAGATGTACGACGGTCGGCTGGAGACCAGCGCGATTCGCCAGCACCAGGCCCGTGCGGAGGAGTTGGAGTTGATGACGACTTTGGACCGCATCCGGGCGGTCGCCGTGCGAGAGATGCGACCAGATGCCGCGGACCGTGACTGCACCGAGCGCCTCGTAGTGCGCGGCCGCTCGGGTCAGCTCGATCCACTGATCGGGTGCGCTGCCGGAGCGATGCAGTCCGGTGTCGAGCTTGAGGTGCACGTGGCGGACCGCCGGGTTCGAGACCACTCGCTGCAGCTCGGCAATCGTGGAGACGCTGACATCCACGTCGACGTCGCCGAGCAGCATCAGCTCGGCGGCGTCGTACAGCCAGGTCAAGATCGGGACGGTCAGCCCGGCGGCGCGCAGTTGCAGCGCCTCGTCGGCGCGGGCCACGCCGAGCCAGCTCGCGCCGGCCTCGACGGCTGCCCGGGCGACCGGTGCGGCGCCGTGGCCGAAGGCGTCCGCCTTGACCACGGCCATCACGCTCTGCGGGATCACGCTGCGGAACGCGCGAATGTTGTGGCGAACCGCCGAGAGGTCGACGACCGCCTCGGACAGGCCGGCGATCCCACGTGCTGCCGGGCGGTGGCGGGACAGGCTCTGGACCAGGTTCATGGTCGTCATTGTTGTTTCCGGCAACGGCCGGATACGTCGGCTCGCGGAACGAACTGTGCGGCACGCTGCTACGACCGTGGTATGACCCGGCTCCTCCAGATGAATGAAATCCGCCCGTCCGGCGAACTTTCCCGGGGATACTGGAGCTGTGGAGGCCACGGATCACCTGAAAGCGTCGCTGCTGGCGGCGATCGCGCTGGCCAACACCTTCGGGTCCACCTGGCGCCAGGGCCGCCCGGCCGCCGAACCCGACACGGCTGCGGTCGACGCCGTACTGCGCCTGACCACCAACCAAGCGGTCGACTCTGACGTCTCTCAGTGGGCGCTGGGTGGGCGGCGACTTTATGACGCGCTCGTTTTCCTGCCCGAGGGGCGGGTCGACGAGGCGGTCGAGGTGGTGAACGAGCTCCTCAAGGCGACCAAGGCGGCGCCACAGCTGACCCGGCACGCGGACGCGCCCTGGCACCTGCACTTCGGGGACCCGGACTCAGCAACCGGCTGGATCGCAGAGTTCGTCACCGCAACAGCAGCCCTCCTAGGCAGCAACGACATCCACCGCCTCCGCCGCTGCGAGGCCACCCGCTGCGAGGACCTCTTCCTCGACTCAACCCGCAACCACACCCAACGCTTCTGCTCACCCCCCTGCCAAAACCGAACCAAAGTAGCCGCCCACCGCTCCCGCACCACCTGACCCCTCACCACCGCGTCCCGGCACCGGTCGAGCGGCTGGCCCCTTTGCGGTCACCATGGTTGCTTCTGGCATCCATCCGAGCTTTCGGTACAGGTGGGCGCCTTCCACTGTCGCCATCAACAGACCTGTCTCGGCACCACGCTCGAAGGCCCGCCGGCTCAACGCGCCCATCACCACGCTCCCCAGCCCCCGCCGCCGATGCTCCGGCTCGGTCTGAATGTCGTGCATCACCGCGTCCCGCCCGACCACCGCCGCCATCCCGCGGGCCGCAACCGAACCATCCGACGCCAGGACCCGCGCGTACTCCAGCGCCCCGTCGGACCTCAACTCCACCCCGTACTCCGCAGTCACCGGCCTCGGGTGATCCCGCAGCCCCACCGTCATCAATACCTTCTGCTCCGGAAACACCTCCAGCCCACCCGCCGCCAGCCGCCGAGCCACCCCATCCCCGTCCAGAGTCGTCACCGTCAGCCAAACCCCCTCAACCGCCAGCCCCACCAGCCGATCCACCACCCCCGACGCACCCGTCAACGCGAACAACTCCCGCTCCCGCCCCGGCAACCCCAGCACAACCCCCAGCGCATCCCGGTCCTCACTCACCACCCCCAACCCCCGACACAACCGCCACCCCTCAACCCACCGCCGCAACACCTCACTCATACCCGCATCGTAACTGCTTATCCGAGATTAGTCAGTTACATCCCGATGAGGCCCGACGGCTCGGCCAGAGCGGGGCGGAGGCCGGGAGCGGAGGCGGAGGCCGGGACCAGGGCCGGGGCCGGGGAGCGGGGGCCGGGGAGCGGAGGGCGGGGGCGGAGGCCGGGGGCGGAGGCCAGGGCCGGGGCCGGGAGGCGGGGACGGGAGCCGGGTTCGGGGACAGGGGTGGGAGCAGCGTGGGGCGGGGCGTGGGAGCAGCGTGGGGCGGGGACGTGGGGCGGGGCGTGGGCGTACTGCGCCAGCCCTCAGCTGCAACCGCGGTCGCCGCAGCCGCCTGCCGGTCGGCGGGCGTGGGGCGGGGACGGGGTGTTCGGCGGGGCGTACTGCGCAGCCTTCAGTTGCGACCGCGGTTGCCGCAGTCGTCCGCCGGGCGGCGTGGCCCTGAAGACGGCCGCGGCGCTGCGCCTGGTGAAGGTTCGCGGCCGGAGACGGTAGGCCCTGGCGGTACGCCGTGTGCGAGACGGTGCTTCCCGGGATCAGGGTCTGCCACTTCGAGGTGGGTGCCCCTGATATGTGCTCGTTGTTCGTAGACGGCGTCCGCTGCGTCGAGGAGGTCGCGACGGTCAGGACGTGCTCCAGGCCAGACTGGTCCCGTGAACATCGGGCCGATCGGGGTCCTCGGGGCGGGATCGTAGGAGCCGGTGTCGGGCGGTCGACGAGCTCCTTCAGCCGTCGACCAAGGCGATGGGTTACATCGTGCCGAGCGCAGGTCGTACAGGCTGGGGTGTCGCCGCCGGCACCAAAGGCCTCCGGGATGCGGTGACACGTCCTCTGCGCGGCGGTGACACGTCCTCTGCGCGGCGGTGACACGTCCTCGGCGACGCGGTGACGCGTCCTCTGCGATGCGTTGGCAGACCTCTGCGGAGCGTTGGCACGGATGCGGCTCGGTGCAGCGGACGAGGCCGATCCTGGGTTTCGCCAACGCCTCTCGGGCGCGGCTGCGCATACGGACTTCGTCGTACGCGCGGCCGTCGTCGACGTGACGCGCCGCGTCGACTGGCCGGGGATGGACCCGCTGCTGACCGAGCTGTCGGGTTATCTCCACCGGAAGCTCGCGGCCGGTGCTGCACACCGACTTCCGCGGCCCGATCGAGAGCGGGCTGCCGTCCTCGCCGGAAGGTTCGAGCCGGCGCCCGGGATGCGGTCAACTGCGCAGGCGAGGCGACCGGCTCCGCAGCTCAAACAGCCCGGCCGACAGCCGTGCGACAACAACGTGGATCGCGTCCTGAGCTCTTCGACGCGGCCGGCGCCCCGGAGATGCACGAACTCGACGCGCTCTGCTGTTCGCCGTACGGCGCCTGCACGCCGACCCGGTCGCGCCGTGCAGCTATTCCGGGAATCCGTGGCCGGGCGCGTGTGAGCGTCGCTGGTGGTCAGGTTGGGGCGGGGACTGCTTTTTCGGCGGCTCGGCTTACGTCTTCCCAGGCGGACCAGGTGGTCATGCGTTGCTGGGAGATGTCGAAGGCCAGGTCGTAGACCATGCTGCCGAGGAGGAGGCGGAGGGGTGGGGTGTCGCTGGCAACCAGCTTCATGAGGGCTTCGGCGGCGAGGCGGGGCTCGCTGTCGATGGAGCCTTCGGCCCACTGCTTCTCCAACTCTGCACGGAGTGGGTCGTAGACCGGGTTCGGAGTCGTGGCGGTTGTGTTGGCGTAAAGGTCGGTCCAGTAGCCGCCGGGTTGGACGATGGTGAGTTTGACGCCGAAGGCAGCAGCCTCGGCGGCCAGCGCTTCGCTCATGCCTTCGAGGGCGAACTTGCTGGCGCTGTAGAGACCAGTGCTCGGAAAGCCGCCAAGCGCGCCGATGCTGGAGATCTGCACGATGTGCCCACTGCCCTGCGCCCGAAGCTGCGGCATGACGGCTTGACTGACCCAGAGCGCACCGAAGAAGTTGAGGTCGAACTGGGCTCGCGCCTGCGCCTCGGAGAACTCCTCGACCATCCCGGCATACAGCGCGCCGGCGTTGTTCACGACGATGTCGAGCCGGCCGAACTGCCGGACCGCCTCTGCAACCACGTCGAACACGGCCGACCGATCGGTCACGTCAACTGACAGCGGGAGCAACCGGTCCGGATGCAGCTCGGCAAGGTCGCCGAGGGGCGACGTATCGCGAGAGACGCCGACGACCCGATCGCCGGCAGCGAGAGCCGCCTCGGTGAAGGCGCGCCCCAGCCCGCGGCTCGCGCCGGTGATGAACCAGACCCGACCCTCGACCGCACCGGATGCCGTTTGACCAGCGGTTTCCATCTCGGGCCCCTCTCTTTAAGCGAGACGGTCCGTTCCGTCTCGCGACAACCAGAAGCTTGCCTGACCAACGACATGACTGTCAAGACGGACCGTCTCGTCTCGTTGACTGGTAAGGTGGCCGCATGCCCAACCCGAGTCGCCGCAGCGAGACCTCTCGCCAGGCGATCCTCAACACCGCCCTGGACCTGGTCGCCGATATCGGCTACCCCAAGGTCGCGATCGAGATGATCGCCTCCACCGCCGGCGTCGGCAAGCAGACGATCTACCGCTGGTGGCCGTCGAAGGGCGCACTGCTGTTCGACGCCTTCCTCACCCTGGCCGGCACGCCCGACGGCGAGCTGGCCGCGCTACCCGACACCGGCGACCTGGCCGCCGACCTCAAACTGGTCCTGAACGCCACCGTCGAAGACCTGGACAACCCCCGCTACCGGCAGACGATGCGCGCCCTGCACACCGAGATCGTGCACGACCCCGCGCTGGCCGCCGACTACCACAAGCGCCTCGACGGGCCGATGCGC
Source organism: Kribbella sp. NPDC050820 (assembly GCF_040653975.1). NCBI lineage: Bacteria > Bacillati > Actinomycetota > Actinomycetes > Propionibacteriales > Kribbellaceae > Kribbella > Kribbella sp. NPDC050820. The sequence goes on along the minus strand of NZ_JBFAHB010000006.1, from coordinate 59,783 downwards.
GAAGTGAAGAAGGACCGCCTCAGAGCCGCCCAGCAAGCCGGCCAGATCTCGAAGGACGCCGACCTGGACGTCGCCGTCGACCTGATCTTCGGCCCGATCCTCAACCGCTGGCTGCAACAGACTGGCCCACTGACACCGGAGTACGTCGACACCCTCGTCGACACCGTCCTGTGCGGCCTGCAACCGCGTGAGGCGGCCGCTCCGGCTGTTTGATAGACGGCGTCTATCAGCTCATAGGCAGCATTGCTTTGACCCTGCGGGTCGGGCGACGGAATGTTGTATACATGACGAGTGAGGTCGTGGCCGCCGCCCCCGTCCCGGTTCCCGGGCGTGCCCAGCGAGTGCGCGAGATAGCCACCGAACTACGTGGGCTCCGCGGGGCGGTGATCCCGATCCTGCACGCGATCCAGGAGGAGCTCGAGTACGTCGACCAGGGCGACGTCCCGGTCGTCGCCGACGTACTGAACATCGCCGTGGCCGAGGTCCACGGCGTCGTCACGTTCTACAAGGACTTCCGTCGTACGGCGGCCGGACGCACGACCGTGGCGATCTGCCAGGCGGAGGCGTGCCGGTCGGTCGGCGCGGTCACGCTGGCCGAGCACGCGAAACGCAGTACCGGCTGTGGGTTCGGTGAGACGACGGCGGACGGGCGGCTGACGCTGGACGAGGTGTTCTGCTTCGGGAACTGCGCGCTCGGCCCGGCGGTCCAGGTCGGCGGCAAGCTGCACGGACGGGTTACGCCGGCCCGGCTCGACGCGATCCTCGGGGAGGCCCGATGACCAAGGTGTACGTCCCCAAGGACTCCGCCGCGCGGTCGGTCGGCGCCGACGAGGTCGCCGAGCGGATCACCGCGATCGGCGGCGTCGAGGTCGTCCGGACCGGCTCCCGCGGCATGCTGTGGCTGGAGCCGATGGTCGAGATCGAGGCCCCCGAAGGCCGCGTCGGCTACGGACCGGTCGCGCCCGAGGACGTCGACGGACTAGTCGCGGCCGGCATGCTGCGCGGCGAGGTTCGCGACATCGGCGCGTACCTCGGCCTGGTCGAGGAGCTCCCATGGATGAAGCGGCAGCAGCGGCTCACGTTCGCCCGGGTCGGTGTGGTCGATCCACTCTCCGCCGGCGACTACACGTCGTACGGCGGAAATGTGGGCCTGAGGCAAGCACTTTCGATGACTCCGGCCGAGGTGGTCGAGACGGTGGTCGACTCCGGCCTGCGCGGCCGTGGCGGCGCCGGCTTCCCGACCGGCATCAAATGGCGGACCGTGCTCGGCGCGAAGTCGGACCTGAAGTTCGTGTGCTGCAACGCGGACGAGGGTGACTCGGGAACGTTCGCGGACCGGATGCTGATCGAGGGCGACCCGTTCACGCTGATCGAGGGGATGACGATCGCGGCGTACGCGGTCGGCGCGACCGAGGGCTACGTCTACCTGCGCTCGGAGTACCCGGACGCGGTCGCGACGCTGAAGGCCGCCATCGAGATCGCCCGGAGCGAAGGCTGGCTGGGCGAGAACATCCTCGGCTCGGACCTGACGTTCGACCTGCACGTGCGCGTCGGCGCCGGGGCGTACATCTGCGGTGAAGAGACTTCGATGCTGGAGAGCCTCGAGGGCAAGCGTGGGACGGTCCGGGCGAAGCCGCCGATCCCTGCGCTGGAAGGGCTTTTCGGCCGGCCGACCGTGGTGAACAACGTGCTGTCGCTGGCCACGGTCCCGACGATCCTGGCCAACGGCGCCGAGGCCTACGCGTCGTACGGAATGGGCCGCTCGCTCGGCACCAGCGTCTTCCAGCTCGGCGGCAACGTCGCCCGCGGCGGCATCGTCGAGACCGCCTTCGGGATCACGCTCGGCGAGCTGGTGAACGACTTCGGCGGCGGCACGTCGTCGGGACGTCCGGTGCGGGCCGTCCAGGTGGGCGGCCCGCTCGGCGCCTACCTCCCGGTCGAGCAGTTCGACCTGCCGATGGACTACGAGGCGTTCGCGGCCGCCGGCGCGATGGTCGGGCACGGCGGGATCGTGGTGTTCGACGAGAGCGTGGACATGGCCGCGATGGCCCGGTTCGCGTTCGAGTTCTGCGCCGCCGAGTCGTGCGGCAAGTGCACGCCCTGCCGGGTCGGCGCGGTCCGCGGCATCGAGACGATCGACCGGATCGTCGCCGGTGACGACCGGAAGAAGAACCTCGTGTTGCTCGACGACCTGTGCGAGTTGATGACCGACGGCTCCCTCTGCGCGATGGGTGGGCTGACCCCCATGCCGGTGCGCAGCGCCGTCCGCCACTTCGGAGAGGACTTCCAGGCATGACTCTGCTCAAGGAACCCGACTACGGCACTCCTGCCCGCGACGGCGCAGCTACCATCAACCTGACCGTCGACGGTGTGACTGTCGCGGTTCCACCTGGTACGTCGGTGATGCGCGCGGCCAAGGAAGCCGGCCTGGACATCCCGAAGCTGTGCGCGACCGACAGTCTCGAGGCGTTCGGCTCCTGCCGGTTGTGCGTCGTCGAGATCGACGGCGTACGCGGCACACCAGCCTCCTGTACGACGCCCGTCGCCGACGGCATGGTGGTCCGGACCCAGAACGAGCGGCTCGGCAAACTCCGTCGCGGCGTGATGGAGCTGTACATCTCCGACCACCCGCTCGACTGCCTGACCTGCGCGGCCAACGGCGACTGCGAGCTGCAGGAGATGGCCGGTGTCACGGGTCTTCGCGAGGTCCGGTACGGATCCGGTGTCGAGGCCGGCGCCAACCACATGGACCTTCCGACCGACACCTCCAACCCGTACTTCGACTTCGACGCGTCGAAGTGCATCGCATGTTCCCGGTGCGTCCGCGCGTGTGACGAAGTACAGGGAACGCTCGCGCTGACCATCGAGGGCCGCGGCTTCGACTCCAAGGTCGCCGCAGGTGCTGGTGTCTCGTTCTTCGAGTCGGACTGTGTGTCGTGTGGCGCGTGCGTCCAGGCGTGCCCGACCGCGACGTTGCAGGAGAAGTCGGTCGTCGAGCTCGGCATGCCGACGCGGTCGGTCGTCACGACCTGTGCGTACTGCGGTGTCGGCTGCTCGTTCAAGGCAGAGCTGCGCGGCGACGAGCTGGTCCGGATGGTGCCGTACAAGAACGGTGGCGCGAACGAGGGTCACTCGTGCGTGAAGGGCCGGTTCGCCTTCGGGTACGCCAGCCACCCGGACCGCGTGCTCGAGCCGATGGTGCGGGACACGACCGCGGACGAGTGGCGCAAGGTCTCCTGGGACGAGGCGATCAGCTTCACCGCCCGCCGGCTGCGCGAGATCCAGGCCGAGCACGGCCAAGGGTCGATCGGCGCGATCACCTCGTCGCGGACGACCAACGAAGAGGTGTACGCCGTCCAGAAGATGGTCCGCGCGGTGTTCGGCAACAACAATGTCGACACGTGCGCCCGGGTCTGCCACTCGCCGACCGGGTACGGCCTGAAGCAGACGTTCGGCGAGTCGGCCGGCACCCAGGACTTCAAGTCGGTCGAGGAGGCCGACGTGATCCTGGTGATCGGCGCCAACCCGACCGACGGGCACCCGGTGTTCGCGTCCCGGATGAAGAAGCGGCTCCGGCAGGGCGCCAAGCTGATCGTCGTCGACCCGCGCCGGATCGACCTGGTCCGCTCGCCGCACATCGAGGCCGCCCACCACCTGCAGCTGGCGCCCGGCACCAATGTCGCGATCATCAACGCTTTCGCGCACGTCGTCGTCACCGAAGGTCTTGTCGATCGTCCTTTTGTCGACAATCGGTGTGAGGACTTCGAGACCTGGGAGTCGTTCATCGCCCAGCCCGAGCACAGCCCGGAGGCGGTCGCGGACATCACCGGCGTACCGGCCGAGGAAATCCGCGCTGCGGCCCGGTTGTACGCGACCGGCGGCAACGCGGCGATCTACTACGGTCTCGGCGTCACCGAGCACAGCCAGGGCTCGACCATGGTGATGGGGATGGCGAACCTCGCGATGTCGACCGGCAACATCGGCCGGCGCGGCGTCGGCGTGAACCCGCTGCGTGGCCAGAACAACGTGCAGGGCTCCTGCGACATGGGGTCGTTCCCGCACGAACTGCCGGGCTACCGGCACGTGTCCGACGACGGCGTCCGCGAGGTCTACGAGCAGCTGTGGGGCACGCCGCTGCTGAACGAGCCCGGTCTGCGGATCCCGAACATGTTCGACGCCGCGATCGACGGGTCGTTCAAGGCGCTGTTCGTGCAGGGCGAGGACATCGCGCAGTCCGACCCCAACACCCAGCACGTGTTCGCCGCGCTGGGTGCGCTCGACCTGCTCGTCGTACAGGACCTGTTCGTCAACGAGACCGCGAAGTTCGCGCACGTGCTGCTGCCCGGTACGTCGTTCCTGGAGAAGGACGGCACGTTCACGAACGCGGAGCGGCGGATCAACCGGGTACGGCCGATCATGGCGCCGAAGACCGGTAAGCAGGAGTGGGAGATCATCTGTGAGATCGCCCAGCAGATGGGCTACCCGATGCACTACGATTCGGCGAGCCAGATCATGGACGAGATCGCGCTGACCACCCCGACGTTCATGGGGGTGTCGTTCGACAAGCTCGACAAGATGGGCTCGATCCAGTGGCCCTGCAACCTCGAGCACCCGGACGGGACGCCGATCATGCACGAGGACGAGTTCACCCGGGGCAAGGGCAGGTTCATGGAGACCGTGTACGTGCCGACCAGCGAGCGGTCGACCCGGAAGTTCCCGCTGATCCTCACCACCGGGCGGATCCTGTCGCAGTACAACGTCGGCGCCCAGACCCGCCGTACGGCGAACGTCGCCTGGCATCCCGAGGACATCCTCGAGCTGCATCCGCACGACGCCGAGGTCCGCGGGATCGAGGACGGCGACACGGTCGCGCTGTCGAGCCGGGTCGGCCGGACGACGCTGCACGCGAAGCTGTCCGACCGGATGCCGGTCGGGGTCTGCTACACGACCTTCCACCACCCGGTGAGCGGGGCGAACGTCGTCACCACCGACAACTCGGACTGGGCGACGAACTGCCCCGAGTACAAGGTGACCGCCGTCCAGGTCGACCTGCTGACCCAGCCGACGGGCACCACCACCGAGCGCGAGGCGGTCGGCGCGAGATGAGCAACACTCTGCCGCCGTACGTGCGCCTGGCGAACGAGATCGCCGTCCAGTTCGCCCACCGCCCCCCGGCCGACGCCGCCACCGCCATCGCCAACCACATGAAGGCCGCCTGGGACCCCCGCATGAAGCGCGCCCTCATAGCCCACGTAGAAGCCGGAGCCGAAAGCCTGGACCCAGTAGCAGCCTTGGCCGCCCAACAACTGGCCCCCAAGTGACGCAACCGGACGAAACCCCGCACCTGGCTCGGCGGCATGCTGTTGATGTGTTGCCTTGGGATGTGGCGCGGGAGTTGGCGCATTCAGCTGGAGTGCCGGGGGCGGCTGTGGCGCGGGGGTTGGCGGAGGCCGAGGGCTGTGTGCTGGCTACTCCGTTGGTGGCGTCGGTTGCGGTGCCGCCGGTGGATCGGGCGGCTATGGATGGGTTTGCGGTGTGTGGGGCGGGGCCGTGGCGGGTTGTGGGGCAGGTGGGAGTCAGCACCACAGCGGCGGTGGAGCTGAAGGTCGGGGAGGCCTGCAGCATCACGACAGGGGCTGCTGTGCCGAGTGGAGCGTCCTCGGTCATCAGGGATGAGGATGCCCTCCGGGTCGGTGAGTTGCTCCACGGTCCAGACGAGTCCGGCAAGCACATCCGGCGAGCGGGCGAGGAGTGCCAAGCAGGCGAGCTGTTGCTGCCCGCCGGCGTGGTTGTAGACCCAGCAGTCCTCGGCGTGGCCGCGTCCGTCGGGCTCAACCGGCTCACAGTCATCCCGCAACCACGCGTGGCAGCAATCGTCACCGGCGACGAGCTCGTACACCGCGGCGCCTCCGGACCAGGCCGAGTACGTGACGCCATCGGCCCCATGCTCCCCGGACTGATCACCCGAGCCGGCGCCCAGGCCTTCCCCGTCACCCACCTGCCAGACGACCGTACGGCGCTCATCGACACCCTCCGGTCCACCGACGCCGAGCTGATCCTCGTCTCCGGCTCATCTGCCTCCGGCCCTGCAGATCACCTACGACCAGCACTGTCCGCGCTAGGCGCCGAGCTGATCATCGACGGCGTGGCCTGCCGCCCCGGTCACCCCCAAGCCCTCGCCCGCCTCAACGACGGCCGCCTCGTCGTCGGCCTCCCCGGCAACCCGTTCGCCGCCCTGACCGCCTTCCTCACCTTGGGCGTAGCGGCGATCCTCCGCATGCGCGGTCTCCCGCTCCCAGCGCTACCGGTCGCTCCGGTACCAGGCGGGCTGCCCTGCCACCCGCGCAGTACCCGCCTCGTCCCGGTCCGCGTCACCCCACAAGGCGCCGTACCGGTCGGCCATGGCGGTTCCGCCATGCTCCGCGGAGTCGCCGCCGCCGACGCGCTCGCCGTGGTCGACCCCGGACCGGCCGAGGCGATCGCCGCGCGGCTGCTGCCACTCGATCCTGGAGCGCGACCATGGGCCGTCTGATCGCACGTCGTCCGGTACTGCGTCTCGGCCCGGCCGGCGACCGCAGCCGACCGGACTCGATCGCCGTCGAGGAGCCGCTCGAGCTCCGCGTCGACGGCAAGCCGCTCGCCGTCACGATGCGCACCCCCGGCCACGACGTCGAGCTAGCGCACGGCTTCCTGCACACCGAGGGCGTGATCGGCAGCGTCGACGACATCCGCAACGCCCGGTACTGCGACTCGGTCGACGACGAAGGCCGCAACACCTACAACGTTCTCGACGTGGGTCTCGCGCCCGGCGTCCCACCACCCGTGACCGGCGTCGAGCGCAACTTCTACACTACCTCGTCCTGCGGCGTCTGCGGCAAGGCGTCGCTGGACGCCGTACGCCTGAAGACGCGCCACTCCCCGGCGGACGACCAGGTGCGCGTGCGGTACGACGTACTCAAAGACCTGCCCGACGCACTCCGCGAACGACAGCAGGTGTTCGACCGCACCGGCGGTCTGCACGCGGCCGGCCTGTTCACGTCCACCGGCGAGCTACTCGTCGTACGCGAGGACGTCGGCCGCCACAACGCCGTCGACAAGGTGATCGGCTGGGCCGTCCTCGCCGGTCACATCCCGGCCCGCGCCTGCATCCTGATCGTCTCCGGCCGTACGTCGTTCGAGCTCGCGCAGAAGGCGGTCATGGCCGGGATCCCGATCCTGGGCGCCGTCTCGGCCCCGTCCTCCCTCGCCGTCGACCTGGCGCAGGAGTCCGGCCTCACCCTGGCCGGCTTCATCCGCAACGGCACCATGAACCTCTACGCCCACCCCGACCGCATCACGGTGGACTAGGACGCGGCGGAGTCGGTGCTGCTGGACGGGGTCGTCCACAGGCAGTCGGCGGTGCCGGCGGCCAGGTGGCGGCTGTAGACGTCGACCTTGTGGGTGATGACGTCCAGGCAGTCGGTGAGCTCCTGGATCTGCGCGGTGACGTGGTCCTGGTGGCTGCGGAGCAGGGCCAGTCGGTCCTGCTCGTTGCCCGGGCCCTGGCGGACCAGATCCGTGTACTTGCGGATGGTGTCCAGCGGCATCCCGGACGAGCGGAACTTGATGCACATGCCGAGCCAGTCGACGTCGTCCTCGGAGTAGACGCGCCGGCCGTTCGACTCCCGCCGTACCGGATCCGCGAGCAGGCCCTCGCGCTCGTAGAACCGGAGGGCGTGCACGCTCAGCCCGGTCCGTTCCGCAACCTGTCCGATGCTCAGTCCCGTGCTCATACGCGGCACCATAACCCGGACCTAGACCACCCTCTAGCTGTTTTTACAGCAGCGGTTTGAGCGCCGTGAGGGCCTGATGTACGTCGGCCGTCGTCGTGTAGATGTGGAACGACGCCCGTAACTTCCCGCCCCGGACGGCCGCCCGGATCCCGGCCGCCTCGAACGCCTCCTGGGCGCCCGCGAGGTTGGTGCTGACGATGGCGGAGTCGGACGGCGGCAGGCCGAGCCCGGCGCGGAACTCGTTGGCCAGCTCGAGGTTGTGGCGGTGGATCGTCTCGACCCCGATCTGCTCGATCAGCTCGAGCGCGGGCGCGGCGCCGACGAAGCTGAACCACGCAGGCGACTGGTCGAACTTCCGCGCGCCCGGAGCGAGATCCATCTCGGCTCCGTAGTACGAGCTGTGCACGGTCCGGCCGGCGTACCACCCGGCGGCCGACGGGCGGCAGCGCTCCTGCAGTCGCGGCGAGAGGTAACCGAGCGTGGCGCCGCGAGGCGACATCAGCCACTTGTAGGTGTGCGCGACGAGGGCGTCGATGCCGTCCACGGTCAGCGGCAGCCAGCCGAGCGCCTGGCTCGCGTCGATCACCAGCAGCGCGCCAACTTCCTTGCTAGCGGCAACAACCGCAGGCAGGTCGAGTACGGCGCCGGTCGACGACTGGACCGCGCTCACCGCGACCAGGTCGATCCCCGGCCGGATCGCGGCCACCAGTTCGTCACCCGGTACGGCGATCACCTCGACGCCGCGGTCCTCGTGCACCTTCCACGGGAAGACGTTCGAGGTGAATTCGACGTCGTCGGTCAGCACCTTCGCGCCGTCCGGCAACGCGGCCGCGATCGGCGCCACCGCGGCGGAGACCGTGCTGCCCACGAACGCGTCGACCGGATCGGCCCCGACCAGGCGGGCGAACGACTCCCGGGAGCGGGTCGTCGACTCGTCCCACGGCTCCCAACTCGTCGCGCCGACCCGCCAGTCGCCCAGCGCGGCCTGCAGCGCCTCCCACGCCGCCCGCGGCGGCAACCCGTACGACGCCGTGTTCAGCCACCCGGGCTCCGCATCCCACAACCCCTCGAAATCCACTCACCCACCCTACGCAAGCCCCACCTTGAGAACCCACCAACCACATTGCGGCGCCCGAAACGGTCGGTGGCTTCTCAAGGTGAGGCTTGACCTAGAGGGCGCTCTAGCTCTTAGCGTGGCGGGACGATTTGGAGTTAGGAGTGAGTGGATGCGTTATCGCGTGTTGGGTGGGACTGGGATCGAGGTCAGTGCGCACTGCCTCGGGACGATGATGTTCGGTGCGGTCGGCAACCCGGACCACGCCGAATGTGTCCGGATCATCCACGCCGCCCTCGACCAGGGCATCAACTTCGTCGACACCGCCGACATGTACTCGCGCGGTGAGTCCGAGCAGATCGTCGGCAAGGCGCTGAAGGGCCGCCGCGACGACGCTGTGCTGGCGACCAAGGTGCACTTCCCGCTCGAGGACGGGTCGCGGAACCGGAGCGGGAACTCGCGGCGGTGGATCGTCCAGGAGGTGGAGAACAGCCTGCGGCGGCTCGACACGGATTGGATCGACCTGTACCAGATCCACCGGCCGGACTACAGCACGGATATCGAGGAGACGCTGTGGGTGCTGACCGACCTGGTCAGCCAGGGGAAGATCCGCGCGTTCGGGTGCTCGACGTTCCCGGCCGAGGACATCGTGAACGCCTACCACGTCGCGGAACGGCGCGGGTACGGGAAGTTCCGGACCGAGCAACCGCCGTACTCGCTGATCGCGCGCGGCATCGAGCGGTCGCTGCTGCCGACCGCGAAGCGGCTGGGGATGGGCGTGCTCACGTGGAGCCCGCTGGCGTCCGGCTTCCTGTCCGGCAAGGTGCGTAAGGATCAGCCGGTCGACCTGACCACCGGGCGTGCTGCGTTGACGCCGTTCCGCTTCGACCCGTCGATCCCGGGCAACGCGGCGAAGTTCGACGCGGTCGAGCAGCTGATCGAGGTTGCCGAGGGCATCGGTTGCACGCTGCCCGAGCTGGCGCTGACGTTCGTCACCACGCATCCCGCGGTGACGTCGGTGATCAGCGGCCCGCGCACGATGGAGCATCTGGACGGTCTGCTGAAGAGCGCCGACCTCACACTGGACGACGCCACGCTGGACCGGATCGACGAGATCGTGCCGCCGGGCACGGACCTCTACCAGCCGGACGGTGCGTGGCGACCGCCGTCACTCACTGACGTGACGTGGCGTCGGCGGCCGCCGGCGGACCGCTGAGCTACTTGCCTGCTTGTAGTGCCGACCAAGTGACCGGATGCTCGTCTGGTAGTCGCGGGCGGCGCTCTCGGTGAGCGGTCCGAACTGGCCGTCGATGGCGACTGTGCGCGCCAGAGCGGCTGTCAACAAGCGTTGCAGGCGGCGGACCGCCGTACCTGCGGAGCCGTTGCGGAGGGTTTGCGTCGTACTGGCTTTTCAAACGTTGAACATCGGGCACAGGGGCGGCAGAACCGCTGAAGGAATGTGAGGACGATGGGACTGCCACAGTCCATCCGCAACGCTGCGGAACCCTGGACGACAAAGGAACTGCGCAAACTGAAAGAGCTGGCCGCCGACAACCTTCCACCCTCGGTGATCAGCCTCCGCCTCGGCCGACCGGAGTCGGCCATCCTGAGCAAGGCCCTCCAGGCCGGTATCAAGCTCACCCCGCTGTACCGCCCGCCGTACGGCTGCTAGCGCCGCAACGGCACCATCGCCACCGCACCCGCGGCGGCGCAACACAGCGCGGATACCGCGAGAATCACCGCCGGCGACACATGATCGACCGCAACGGCACCCACCACGGCACCCAGCGGGAAGGCGATCGACAGCAACGCACGCTGCGTGCCGAACATCGCGCCGTGACTCGCCGGATCGGCCCAACGCTGCAAGGCCGTCGCCTCGATCGCCGAGTACGGCCCCCACACCGCGCCTGACACCAGGAAGATCGCCGCCGCTGCAGGCAGGCTGTCGGTGAGGACGATCGGCAGCGTGACGAGGCCCCACACGAGCGCCCTGCAGGCATTCACCAGGCCCGGCCGCCGATCAGCCAGCCACGGCGCGAACGGCAACGTCGCCAGCGCGGCCGCACCGAAGAGCACCCACAGCAGCGTGTAACCACCAACCCCGCTGCCCAACTGCTCGCGGGTGAAGTACGGCAACACGGAGTCGAAAGGCCCGTAGGTGAAGTAGTACGCCACCGACAACCCGATCAGCCCGATCACCCGCCCCGACGCCCAACCACTCCGAGCCTCAGCTCGGCGAGGCGCCCCAGTTCGACAGGGCAGCCGTACGGCGATCGCCGCAACGCCAACCAGCATCGCCAACGGCACGAGGAACGCCCGTCCCGGTCCCAGGGCATTCGCCCGCGGGCCGGCCGCGGTCAGGCTGAGCTCCAGAACCCGGCCGCTCCGGGCGCGATCGACGTACCCGAGTCGCTCCAGTCGGTCGATCAGGGTCAGCGCCGCCAGTCACGCAGAGCGATCCCGGGTGGCGCGGTGGACGAAACATTCACGCGAGCCTGAGCGTGTCGGCCGCGTGCATTACGGTGTGGGGAAACCTGGGACCGGGTGACAAGGGGGTGACGCCGTGGCGGTGACGATGCGGGACGTGGCGCGGCATGCCGGGGTGTCGCCGAAGACGGTCTCGAACGTGATGAACGGGTACCCGTACATCCGCGAGGAGACCCGGACCAAGGTGCTCGCCTCGATCGATGCCCTCGGCTACCAGATGAACATCTCCGCCCGGAACCTCAAGTCCGGCCGGACCGGCATCATCGCGCTCGCCATCCCCGAGCTCAGCAACCCGTACTTCGCCGAACTGGCCGATGCCGCGATCGCGGCCGCCGGTGAGCACGGCCTGACCGTGATGATCGAGACCACCGGCGCCAGCCGCGAGCGTGAGCTGACCGCGCTCGCCCGCCCGCGCGGCCACCTGGTCGACGGCCTGCTCTACAGCCCGCTCGGCCTCGGCCCCGAGGACGTCGAGCAGCTCCGCACCCCGACGCCGATGGTGCTGCTCGGCGAGCGGATCTTCCACGGCCCGGTCGACCACGTGATGATCGACAACGTCGACGGCACCAAGGCCGTCGTACGGCACCTGCTCGACCAGGGCCGCCGCCGGATCGCGGTCATCGGCATCCGTCCCCGCGAGGGGATGGGCACCGCAGCCATCCGGTACGGCGCCTACGCCGAGACCCTCGCCGAGTACGGCGTGTCCGCGCCGGAGCAGCTGGCCGTGTCCGGCGGGAAGTGGCACCGCTCCAGTGGAGCGGACGCGATGGAGGAGCTGCTTGCGACCGGGCAGAAGTTCGACGCTGTCTTCGCCCTCAACGACACATTGGCCCTCGGCGCGGTCCGGGCGCTGACTGCGCACGGCATCCGGATTCCGGAGGACGTCGCGGTCGCGGGCTTCGACAACATCGACGAGGCCAGCTACAGCAGCCCGACCCTGACGACGGTCGACCCGAACCGCGTGCACATCGCCCGCAAGGCGGTCGAGCTGCTGGTGCAGCGGATGGCCGGCGACGCCTCCGAGCAACAGGAGATCGTGGCGCCGTACGAATTGCACGTGCGCGAGTCCACGGCCGGCTGACCGGTCACGCAAAGCCACCGTCCCTGAGGGGTTGACCACCCGCGGACCACCCGGGCATCATCTCTACACCGATGTAGTACACCGATGTAAATCCGTGCTCCACCACCGCCAGGAGGACACGAAGATGCTCGAAACCCCACCCCTCTCACGCCGGGCAGTCCTGGGCGGACTGGCCGGCGTTCTCGCGCTCAGCGGCTGCGGCACGCTCGGCGCCAGACCGAAGGTCCGCGAGTGGAACCTGTTCGGCGGCGGCGACGGCGCCCGCCTGCTGCAGATCCACCAGCAGTACGTCGCCGAGCACCCCGACGTCCGGTTCGAGGCGCACACCCTGGCCTGGGGCCCGCCGTTCTACACCAAGCTGGCGATGTCCGCGGCCGGTGGCCGGGCGCCCGAGGTCGCCACCCTGCACCTGTCCCGGCTCAAGGGGTTCAGCCCGAGCACCATGCTCGACCCGATCCCGGTCGACCTGCTGAACGCCGCCGGGATCCGCGAGGAGGACTTCCTGCCCGCGACCTGGAGCCGCTGCGTCGTCGACGGGCAGCTGTACGCCGTACCGCTGGACCAGCACCCGTTCGTCCTCTACTACAACACCGACATCTGCAAGAAGGCCGGACTGCTCGGGCCGGACGGAAAGATCAAGCCGGTCAAGGGCGTGGACGAGTTCGTGGACATGATCCGGGCGGCCAAGGAGACCACCGGCAAGTACGGCGCCTCGATCGAGACCACGAACCCGTGGCGGATGTGGTGGACGCTGTACGGCCAGCTCGAGGGCGAGTTCTTCACCGAGGACGGCACTGAGCTGGTCCTCGACGACGCCAAGGCGCTCGAGGCCCTGGAGCTGATGGCGAAACTAGCCGCCGACGGGCTCGTCCCGCGATCGGCCAACTACCCGGCCCTGGTGGCCCAGTTCACCAGTGGCGACGTCGGCCTGAGCTTCAACGGGGAGTGGGAGGTGACGACGTACCAGACCGCGAAGATGCCATTCAGCATGGCGCCGTTCCCGGTCGTGTACGACGTCCCGGCGTACGCCGGTGATGCGCACACGTTCGTGCTGCCGCACCAGTCGAACCGGAGCGCGGACGACACCAAAGCGACGGTCGAGTACATCGCGTGGATGCTCAAGCACAGCGCGGACTGGGCGGCCGGCGGCCACATCCCGGCGTACCAGCCGGTGGCGGAGAGCCAGGACTACCTGAAGCTCAAGCCGCAGGCGGAGTACCGCAGCGTCGCGCCGCACGTGCTGTTCGACCCGGACGCGTGGTTCAGCGGCTCCGGTGCGCAACTGCAGAACGAGGCCGGGGCCGCCTTCAGCGGGGTCTTCTCCGGCCAGGCGACGCCCAAGGCGGCACTCGCACAGTTCAAGGCGGCGACTCAGACGCTGCTCGACACCCCGTCCCCGGTCTGACAGGAGGTCACCCCCATGGCCGTGCAGACACCACCTCGAGTCACCACCCCTGGCACACCGTCGACGACGGCGAAACCGGAGACCGGGCAGCCGTGGAAGGAACGCTGGGCGGGGCTGTTCTTCGTCGCGCCGTTCCTGCTGCTGTTCGCCGCCTTCCTGATCTGGCCGACGATCTCCGGACTGTGGAACAGCTTCTTCAACACCAGCCTGGCCGGCGTCCAGCAGGAGTTCCTCGGCCTGCAGAACTGGCGGGAGATGTTCGGCGACCCGGCCGTCTGGGCGTCGCTGAAGAACACGCTCGTCTTCACCGCGATGAGCACGCCGCCCCTGGTGGTCATCGCGCTCGTGATGGCCCTGCTCGCCAACCGCAAAGGCTTGCTCGGCTGGCTGCTGCGGTTCTCGTACTTCGCTCCGTTCGTATTGCCCGCGACCGTCGTGACGCTGATCTGGGTCTGGATCTACCAGCCCGGGTTCGGCCTGGTGAACGGCCTGCTGACAGCCGGCGGGTTCGCCGAGATCGACTGGCTGAACACCGAGAACCGGGCCATGCTGGCCGTCGTGATCACGACCGTCTGGTGGACGGTCGGCTTCAACTTCCTGCTCTACCTCGCCGCCCTGCAAGGGATTCCGGCCCAGGTCTACGAGGCCGCCGACATCGACGGCGCGAACGGCCGGCAGAAGCTGTTCCGGATCACGCTGCCGCTGCTCAGCCGGACCACCGGGCTGATCGTCGTCCTGCAACTGGTCGCGTCGCTGAAGATCTTCGACCAGATCTACCTGATGACCAACGGCGGGCCGAACTACGCGACCCGGCCGATCATCCAGTACATCTACCAGAACGGCTTCACCAACTACCGGATCGGCTACGCGTCGGCGATCTCGTACATGTTCTTCGCGATCATCGTGGTCGTCGCGATCGCGCAGTTCAAGCTGTTCTCCGGCCGGAAGGAGGCCGGCGCATGAGGACGACCTGGACCTTCCCGAAGGTGGCGACCATCGTCGGCGCGGTGCTGCTCGCGATCGTCTGGCTGGTGCCGCTGCTGTGGGCGCTGGACACGTCGCTCAAGCCGGAGCCGGAGACCACACGCTCACCGATCACCTGGCTGCCGCAGGACCCGACGGTGGACGCCTACCGCAGCGTCGTCGACCAGGGCGACCTACTCCGCTGGTTCATGAACAGCAGCGTCGTAGCGGTCCTGGTGACCGCACTGACCCTGCTCGTCTCGGTGCTGGCGGCGTACGGGTTCTCGCGGACCAGCTTCCCCGGCCGGCGGGTGCTGTTCGGCCTGATCATCGCGGGCATCCTGGTCCCGCCGCAGGTGCTGATCGTGCCGCTGTTCCAGGAGATGACCGGCCTCGGCCTGGTCGACACCTACTGGGGCATCGTGCTGCCGCAGGTGGTCGCGCCGGTGATGGTGTTCGTGCTGAAGAAGTTCTTCGACGGCATCTCCCGCGACTACGAGGACGCCGCCCGGGTGGACGGCGCGACCCGGTGGCGGATCGTCTGGAGCGTGATGGTGCCGATGTCACGGCCGATTCTCGTTGCTGTCGGCATCTTCACCTTCATCGGCGCCTGGAACAACTTCCTCTGGCCGTTCATCGTGACCACCGACCCGTCGATGATGACGATCCCGGTCGGTCTCGCCAACGTGCAGGGCTCGTACGGCCTGCGCTACGCCCAGATCATGGCCTCGGCCGTGCTGGGCGGACTCCCATTGCTCATCGTCTTCGCCCTGTTCCAGCGCCACGTGGTACGCGGGGTCGGCGACGCCGGCATCAAGGGATAGATCACCATCCATCACGACAGGAGCAACCTGGTGCCCGCTGCCAACATCACCCTCGACCCAGCCTTCACGATCGCGCCGGTGAACCGCCGTACCTTCGGCACGTTCGTCGAGCACATGGGCCGTTGTGTCTACACCGGTATCTACGAGCCGGGTCACGCCACCGCCGACGAGGACGGCTTCCGCAAGGACGTCCTCGAGCTGACCCGGGAGCTCGGGGTGTCGGTGGTCCGCTACCCCGGCGGCAACTTCGTCTCCGGCTACCGCTGGGAGGACGGCGTCGGCCCGCGGGAGGGCCGTCCGCGCCGGCTCGAGCTGGCCTGGCAGAGCGTCGAGACGAACGAGTTCGGCCTCGACGAGTTCATCCGCTGGTGCGCCAAGGCCGGCGTCGAGCCGATGATGGCGATCAACCTCGGGACCCGCGGGGTGCAGGAGGCGCTCGACCTGCAGGAGTACGCGAACCACCCGGGCGGCACGGCGTTGTCGGACCTGCGTGAGCAGCACGGCGCGTCGCCGTACGGGATCAAGTTGTGGTGCCTGGGCAATGAGATGGACGGGCCCTGGCAGATCGGGCACAAGACGGCCGAGGAGTACGGCCGGGTCGCGGCCGAGACGGCGCGGGCGATGCGGATGGTCGAACCCGACCTGCAGCTGGTCGCGTGCGGCTCGTCCTCGTCCGCGATGCCGACCTTCGGCAGCTGGGAGCAGACGGTGCTGCGGGAGACCTACGACTTCGTCGAGTACATCTCCTGCCACGCGTACTACGGGAACGACGACGGCGACACCGCGTCGTTCCTCGGCTCGGCGGTCAACATGGACCGCTTCATCGACGCGGTCACCGCGACCGCGGACGCCGTCGGCGCGGAGCTGA
Source organism: Kribbella sp. NPDC050820 (assembly GCF_040653975.1). Classification (NCBI taxonomy): domain Bacteria; kingdom Bacillati; phylum Actinomycetota; class Actinomycetes; order Propionibacteriales; family Kribbellaceae; genus Kribbella; species Kribbella sp. NPDC050820. Next base: position 43,329 of record NZ_JBFAHB010000006.1, on the reverse strand, counting down.
AGAGCAAGAAGACGATCGACATCTCCTTCGACGAGTGGAACGTCTGGTACGGCGAGCGCTCCCGCCGGACCGACGGTCCCGGCGACCAGTGGGAGGTCGCGCCGCGGCGGATCGAGGACGAGTACAACGTCACCGACGCCGTCGTGGTCGGCAACCTGCTGATCTCGCTGCTGCGGCACAGCGACCGGGTCGGCGTCGCCTGCCTGGCCCAGCTGGCGAACGTGATCGCGCCGATCATGACCGAGCGCGGCGGCCCGGCCTGGCGGCAGCCGACGTTCCACCCGTTCGCGATCACCTCCCGGCTCGCGGCCGGTCAGGTACTGCGGCTGGAGACCGACTCGCCGACGATCAGCACGGCCAAGTACGGCGACATCACGGCGGTCGACGCGGTGGCGACGTACGACGAGGGCAAGCTGGCGGTGTTCCTGGTCAACCGGTCCTCCGAGGGCCCGATCGAGGTGACCGTCGACGTCAGCCGCGCCGGTGTCGGCACGGTGGCGGAGGCCCTGATCATGCACGACGACGACCTGCTCGCGACGAATTCCGCCGAGCACCCGGACCGCGTCACTCCGCAGCCTGCCGACGTGAAGCTGGCGGACGGCAAGCTCACCGTCACCCTGCCCGCGGTGAGTTGGACCGCAGTCAGCCTGGCCGGCTGAACTGCGTCACGGTGACCCCCGGCGCAATCTCGACCCGCGCAGTCTCGTGGTAGCCACGGGACTTGTAGAGATTGACCGCCGGGGTGTTCGCCGTACCGGTCGCGACGATGCTGACCGGTCGCGGCTCGAGCTGGTCGAGGTGGTCCAGCAGCGCACGCCCATGCCCGCGGCGGGCGTGCGCCGGGTCGACGATCAGGCGGGTGATGTCGACCGTGTCCTGGTCGGGGAACTCGTAAGCGACCGCGCCGACCAGGACGTCACCGTCGTACCGGCCGAGCCAGTGCTCGGTGGACGACATCAGGCCGTCCAGGTCCTCCTGGAGCGGCGGGATGCCGTCGAATCCGATCAGCTCGGCCTCGACGGCGTACGCGGCGTGCTGGATCGCGAGGACGCGTTCGGCCAGCGCGCGGTCGCCGAGATCGAGAGGTCTGATCACGCGCGCCAGGCTATCGTCAGGCCGTCTTCCAGTAGCCGAGCGCTTTGACCCGGTGCTTCGGCACGGCGAGATCCTTCAGCACGTACGACGTGAGCGTCCGCGTGGTGACCGTGTCGCAGGCGATCCAGACGAACGCGTCGGCCGGGTTGTCGCCGATGAACTTCGGCAGCTCCGCCTTCACGCCCTCGACCAGGTCCTGCCGCGGAACGGTCCGCAGGTCGTGGTGATCCTCGATCCGGAACGGCAGCTCGCGGTCCACGTCGTGCGTCGTCTCGAACCAGATCGTGGCCGGCAGCTTCGGCGCGACCGCGAGCAGCGAGTTGATCGCCGGCAACGACGCCGGGTCACCGATCACCAGCATCCGCTCCGGCAGCGGGTCCGGCACCTCGAATCCGGTCCCCTGCACGGTCGCCTCGATCGTGTCCCCCGGCTCGGCCTTGCGCGACCAGTCGCTCGCGCACCCGTCGTGCAGCGCGAACTCCAGGCTGAACGTGCCCTGCACCGGGTCCGGGTCGACCAGGGTGTACGCGCGCTGGTGCGGCTTGCCTGCGTTGTCGAACCACAGCCGCACCCACATGGTCGGGTGGACGCCGATCGCCTCGAGCAGCCCACCGTCGGTGAAGTGCACCCGGCGATAGCGCTCCGTGACCTGTTCGGCGCCGGTCACGCTGAAGGTGAAGTCCTTCCCGCGGAACAGCTTGAGTACGACGCCTTCCCAGCCATGCCTCACTGCTTCCTCCACGCGAGAATGGCCGTTGCGGCCGGATGTACCTGACTTGTAAGTTAGCGCAGCCTAACCTAACTGAAGCGAGGACTGTAGTGAACGCGAGGGTCTACCGGGACGCGTACGGCGTACCGCAGCTGCAAGCGGGAGACCCGCTGGCGCTCGTCTACCTGCAGGGCCTCAACGCCGCAGAGGACCGCGCCTGGCAGCTGGAACTCGAACGGCGGCGTTTCCTCGGGACGAGCGCCGCCTTCCTCGGCCCGGAGGCCGCCCCGTGGGACGTGTTCGCCCGGCAGGCCCGGCTCGCCGACACCGCGCAGCGCTGCTTCGAGGCGCTCGACGACGAGACGCGCGAGTGGATCACGGCGTACACCGAGGGCGTCAACCACGCGCTGCCGGTCGGGGCGAAGCGCGCGCCCGAGTTCGCGCAGACCGGCCTGACGCCGCAGGGGTGGGAGCCGTGGGCGCCGCTCGGGATCTGGCTGGCCGTCCACATCCTGTTCGCCGGGTTCCCGACCAAGCTGTGGCGGACGCACGTCGCGCAGCACCTCGGCGACGAGAACATCGAGCTGTTCTCGTCGGAGGGTCCGCGGACCGCGGGCAGCAACGGCTGGCTGATTCCGGGTTCGCTGACGGCCTCGGGCCAGGCGATCATCGCGGGAGACCCGCATCGCTTCATCGAGAGCCCGGGCATCTACCAGCAAATCCGGCTGACCTGCCCGGAGTACGACGTCCTTGGTCTCGCCGTCCCCGGGGTCCCGGGGATCGCGCACTTCGGTCACACCGGCAAGGTCGCCTGGGCGATCACCAACGCGATGTCGGACTACCAGGACCTGTACGACGAGCAACTGCGGCGGACCGGGGCGACGGTCGAGGCGCTCGGCCCGGACGGGTGGAAGCCGGCCGCGGTGCACACCGAGGTGGTCGAGGTGGCCGGCGCGGATTCGATCGAGATCGAGGTGATCGAGACCGAGCGCGGACCGGTGATCATCGACACCCCGACGCGGACCGTCAGTCTGCGGTACCCGCCGCGGGTCACCGGACGCCTCGGCTTCGAGGTGCTGCCGAAGTTGCTTCGGGCAACGAACGCCGGCGACCTGGACGCCGCGCTGGAGGATTGGGTCGAGCCGGTCAACGTGGTCCTGGCGGCCGATCAGACCGGCGGTCTGTTGCATCGGACTGCTGGCCTGGTGCCCACCCGCGATCACTCGAACCGGCTGCGCGTGGTCCCCGCGTGGGAGGCCGGGAGCCAGTGGCAGGGCTGGCACAGCCCGATGCCGCGGGCAACCGTCGACGGGCCGGCGGTGATGGCGAACGCGCGTGAACTCGCCGCGCCGCTGGGCGTCGAGTTCGCCGCACCGCACCGATCCCGGCGGATCGCGGAGCTGCTGTCCGCACAGACTGCGTGGTCGGTGGACGAGATGCCGTCCGTGCACACCGACACTTATCTCGGCTCCGCGGCCGACCTGCTGGACATCCTGGCTGAGCTGGAAGATCTCTCGTCGGAAGCCGTTGCCTTGCGCACCGAGTTGCTCGAGTGGGACCGTCGGATGGACGCCGCGAGCACCACGGCGTCGTCGTACGCCGCGGTCCGCAAGGCCCTCGTCTCCCGGTTGGCGGACCACTTCGCCGTACTCGAGGGAGCGGACGGGCCGGAGGTCTTCGCCCCGTGGATGGACCCGCTCACGCATGTCTCGTACGCGCTGGAGAACCTCCTTGCCGCGGAGCTTCCCTTCGTCAACGTCAGCTGGCTGGCGCGGGAGGCGCTCGAGGAGGTGGCTGCGCGGAAGCCCCGGCCGCCGTGGGGTGAGACCCACCAGGTGGCGCCGCTGCACATGCTGCGTGGTCCGGTGTTCGCGCCGGACGAGGAGCCGTTCGACCTGGGCCTGTCCGGCGACCACCACTGCGTGATGTCGACGTCGAGCCTGCCCGGCCTGACCGACGTGTGCATCCGTGCCTCGGCGGCCCGGTACGCCTGGGATCTCGCGGATCGCTCGGCCAGTGGGTGGATCGTGCCGATGGGCGCGTCCGGCGTACTCGGGGATCCGCACCACCACGACCAGTTGCCGCACTGGCTTCGTGGCGAACTGGCACCGGTCCAGGGTGAGCTCACTCGGGTCGAGAAGGGTTTCGCGCAGGACGTCGAAGGGTTCGGTTCGGTGCGGATCGTCGAGGCCGATCCGGACCGCGACCTCGATCTGATCCACGGCTGGGTGACGGCCGAGCGGGCGACGTACTGGGGTATGGGGCACCTGTCGCGGGACGAGATCGAGGGGATCTACCGCTTCCTCGACTCGGTGCCGACGCACCACGTGTACCTCGTGCATCTCGACGGTGCGCCGATCGCCTTGTTGCAGACCTACGACCCACAGGCCGATCCGGTCGGAGCGTCGTACGACGTCCAGGCCGGCGACATCGGCCTGCACTTCCTGATCGCGCCCGGCGACCCGCGCCCGAACTTCACCGGCAACCTGCTGAAGGTCCTCGGCCTGTTCTTCTTCGCCCACCTCGGCCACCCGCGCGTGGTCGTCGACCCGGACGTCCGCAACGACCGCGCCATCGACCGCTTCCTCCGCACCGGCTTCACCACCGGCCCCGAGGTCAAGATCACCCACCCCGACGGCACCACCAAGACCGCCCAACTAGCCTTCCTCACCCGCGACCGCTTCCTCGGCGCCTAGATAAGTCCCCAGCACCACCTCCAACCGCTCCAAAGGCCTCCTCGGGTACGACGTCCGAACCATCCGGAATGAACTTCACCACCTCCCCAACCGCCGCCAGTACGTCGGCCTGGGCAACAGCCCGGAGAACCCAGCCTGTTCGCTGTGGGCCTGCCCGGCGTCGGCGCAGCGGCCATGCTCGACCCGGGCAGCTACGAGCTGTGGCAGTGGGGTTCGCTGGCACCGTCGCTCTGGCACTGCTGCGAGGTCCGGGCGTCGGTGAGGAGCCAGCTCGACGAACAGGTTGACGCGGCCGACGTGATGGCCGAGGTACTCGGGGATCTGCGGTTTCTGGTCGCGCACGGGTGTGCCTACTTGGATGTTGTCGGGTGACAAGATGTCCCTGATGGCTGAGATTCCGTTGGACGCGTTGGTGCCGCATGGGAACGGGCCGGTTGCTTCCGTCTACTTGGTGACGGGTGGGCGTACGGCGGTTTTGAAGGTCTACCCGCAGCCGTTGGATCGGCGGACGTACAACGCGGTCGAGATCGAGCAGGCGAAGTTGGCGGGGTTGCGGTCGGCGGCGTCGATCGTGCGGGTGGAGGCGCTGGACGAACTGCCGGACAGGCGGACCGGGTTGCGGATGGAGTTCTGCCCGCAGTCGTTGCCGGACCTGGTGGCGAACGGGCCGTTGCCGATCGGGGACGTGGTCGTGCTCGGGCAGATCCTGAGCTCGGTGCTGGCCGAGGCGCATGACACCGGGCTGGTGCATGGCGGCGTGACGCCGGCCAACGTGCTCGAGCGGCCGAGCGGGCAGCCGGCGCTCGCGGACTTCGGCGTGGCGCTGCGGTTGCGGTTTCCGCGGGATCTGATGGCCGACGCCGCGTTCACGGCGCCCGAGGTACTGCGGGACGGCGAGTTGTCGGAGCAGGCCGACGTCTACGGGCTGGGCGCCGTACTGTATCTGGCGTTGACCGGGCAGTCGCCTTTCCCGGCGCGGACGGGTGAGTCGGCGGACGGCGTCGTACTGCGGGTGTTGCGTGAGACGCCGCCGGAAGTGTCCGGGCGGGATGTGCCGCCGGCGTTGTCCGGGCTGCTGCAGCGGATGATGGCGAAGGACCCGGACGCGCGGCCGGAGGCGGTGACTGTACTGCGCGAGTTCGAGCAGCTGCTGACCGCCGAACCGGTCGAGGACGACCTCGACTTCGACGACTTCAGCGACGAGCTGGCGGCGGGCCGAAACGTGCCGGTGGCAACGGCTCCGCCGAAACCCGTTGTGCAGAAGGCGAAGAAGAAGACAAGCAGCCGAAGCCGCGCAAGGGATTGCTGATCGGCGCAGCCGCCGCGATTGCTCTGATCGCGGTCGTCCCGGTGATGATCCAGCCCGGTGATGACGACCAGACAGCGCCTCCGGCCCCGGTCGTGACACCGCCCACGAGGACGGCGGCAACGACGCCTCCAGCGCCGACCGCGATCACTCTGAAGCCGCCGCAGGACAACGGCACCTCGGTCGTCCTGGCCTGGTCGTCCCCAAAAGCTCTCGACCGGTACGTCGTCTTCGTCGCCGAGCAGGGAGCGAAGGAGCCGCGATCGGGCTACAACGGTTCCGGTACGACGGCCACCGTGCAGATCAGCCCCGGCCTCAAGTACTGCTTCCAGGTTCAGGGCACGGACGGCGTCGGCACGTACACGAGCCAGGCCCGGAGCATCCGCGGCGCCACCTGTGTCGGCGGGCGGTAGACGGAAACTGGACCGGTCCTGGACCCTGCTCGCCTAGGCTGGTCGGGTGAAGCCGATCTCCCTCCGCCCCAGGCGGCTCACCGCGACCCCGTCGGAACAGTCCGAGCGCAAGGCTCGCGCCGGGTTGGCAGCGGTCGTCGCCGGTTGCATCGCCCTGACGAGTGTCGTCGTCCTGACCGGCGCGGGCAGCGCGACGTCCGGAGTCGGGTTCACCCAGTCCGGGCACTGGGTCTACAACAGTGCGATCGGCCGGATCTTCCACCTGGACGGCGCGACCAAGGACGTCGACGCCGAGGTGAAGCTCGACACGGCCGGTCCCGGTGCGCAGGTGGTGCAGACCGACAAGAACGGGTACGTGCTGTCCGGGTCCCGGATCGATCAGTTCGGCAAGTCCGACCTGACCGTCGCGGAGCCGATCGAGGCGCCGGTCGACGAGCAGCCGGTCGGGCTGGAGGCCGCCGGCGCCGCGTTCGCTGTCTACCCGAAGGCCGGGCACGTCATGCGCCTCGGCGAGAAGCAGGCGGCCGCGTTCCCCGGCGGCCCGCTCGGCGATCCGGTGGTGACGCCGGACGGCACGCTGTGGGTGTTCCGCGCGAGCCAGGGGGATGTCTGTCAGTTGCCGCTCAGCGCGGACCGGATGTCCTGCCCGGCCTCGGTGCCGAAGGGCCACAAGGGTGGGCTGACCGTGCTCGATGACGACGTCGCCTTCGTCGACCTCACCGCCCAGAAGGTGTACCGGTTGAGCAACGACGGCATCGACGAGCGGCTGGATCTCGGCGGCATCGAAGTACCCGACGATGCGCTTGTCGCCGGCAACGACGTCGGCGGCCGGCTGGCGATCGTCGACCCGGGCAAGAGCGTCGTCCACCTGGTCGAGATTGCCAAGGGCAAGCAACCGGCGGCGACGAGCGCACCGATCCGGCGCGGGAAGTACGACAAGGTCGCGTCCTCGGGCGACGGGCTCGCCCTGCTCGACCGGAAGCGCGCCGACCTGGTGACCCTCGACCGCAACGGCCGGGAGGTCTCGCACCAGCAGGTGCCGAGCCGTGCGGTCGCCGGCGAACGCAAGCGGGAGCCGAGCCTCTTCCGCGGCGACGATTCCCGCGTGTACGTCGAGAGCGGCAAGGGCGACCGCGTGGTCGTGGTCGACCGCGACGGACAGACCGAGTCGGTGACGGTCGGCGGCGAACGGCCCGGGCCGGTCCCGACGACCCCAACCCCGACCACCACGCCCAGCAAGACGACCGAGACCCCCAAGGTTCCGGTCAGGAAGACGCCGCCGACCCGCAAGACCCCGCCCAGCAAGACGATCGAGCCCGAGAAGACCACCCCGACCAACCAGGCGACGGCCAGGGCGGGCCTGCCCGGTGCGCCCTCCGCAGTCCGGGTGCGGGCGGTCAGCGGTGCCGCGACGGTGACCTGGCAGGCGGCGGCTCCACATGGCGCGACCATCTCGTCGTACCGGCTGAGCTGGACCGGTGGCTCGATGACGGTGCCGGGGTCGGCCCGGTCGGCGCGGATCACGGACCTGGCCGGGAACACCGGCTACACCATCAGCGTTCGCGCGGTGAACCGCGTCGGCGCCGGTCCCGCGGTCCGGTCGAATCGCGTCCAGTTCAATTGGGGCGTCGCGGAGTCGCCGGGCGGCCTCGCAGTCCGCGGCACCCCCAGCAGCGGGTCACTCGTCCTCGGCTGGAACCGGCCCCAGCTGGGCGAGGGCACCTTCGTCCGGTACGACGTCTCGATGGGCTCGCAGACCCGTACGACGACCGCCGCGCAGCTCACCTGGACCGGGCTGACCGCCGCGACGCGGTACACGTTCACGGTGCGGGCGATCACCCGCTCACCCGACGGCCGGACGCTGACCGGCGAAGCGGCCACCGTGACCGCCACGACGCAGCGCAAGGAGAGCGTGATCGCCTCGCGCGGCGCCGGCGCGGACTACGGGAACTGCGAGCCGCCGGAGTGCGCGTTCATCCTGATCCGGATGTCTGGTCTGCGCCCCGACACCAGGTACGAGATCCACCCGTGGACGACCGAGTGGGGCAACTTCAACCCGGGTGCGACGCTGACCACCGACGAGAAGGGCGGCATGGTCGTCGACGACCGCTTCCCCTGCAACGCGGTCGGCCAGACGGTCTGGGTGACGGTGAAGGCGCCGGACGGGACCACCTACACGTCCAACAAGTTCGTCTGGACGTCGAGTTAGTCCTTGACGGCGAGCACGGCGGCGATCAGGCGTTGCCAGTCGGTGATGTCGTCGGCGGGCTGCGGGTTGCGCCACTCGACGGCCGGGACCAGGCCCGGCTCGAGCACGGTGAAGCCGTCGCCGAACAGCGCGAGGATCTGCTCGTCGGTCCGCCAGCGGCCGCGGCCGAGCGACCCCTGCAGCACCTGCTCGAGCTCCTGGCTGCGCGGGTCGTTCTCACTGCGGAAGTGGCTGATGAACACGTAGCTGCCGGAGACGATCCGGTCGCTCCAGAACTTGACCAGGCCGGCCGGGTCCTCGTCGTCGTTCACGTGGTGCAGGGTCGCGCTGAACACGATCGCGACCGGCTTGGTGAAGTCGATCAGCCGCTGGGTGTCCGGGTGGTCGAAGATCGCCTTCGGCGTCCGCAGGTCGGACTGGATCACGGTGGTGTTCTCGTTCTCGGCCAGCAGCGCGCGGCCGTGGGCGAGCACGATCGGGTCGTTGTCGACGTACACGACCGTGGAGCTCGGGTCGTATCGCTGGGCCACCTGGTGCACGTTGTCCGCGGTCGGCAGCCCGCTGCCGAGGTCGACGAACTGGTGGATCCGGTTGCCCGAGACCAGTTCGCGGATGGCCCGGATCAGCGCCGCGCGGTTGTCCAGCGCGATCTGCTGCGAGCCGGGCAGGTCGTTGATGAACTTGTCCCCGAAGGCGCGGTCGACGGCGAAGTTGTCCTTGCCGCCGAGCAGGTAGTCGTACGTGCGCGCGATGCTCGGCCTGTTCATGTCGAATCCGGGGTACGGCGGCTTCTCTGCCTCGGCCATTCGCGACGGTCCTTCCGATCCGGTGCTGGCGCTCATCACTGTAGGCGATACCGGCACTACGCCGTCGGGGACCCCGGCCTGTCAGCCCCGGCGGCGGTCAGCACGTCGGCCGGGAGCAGCGACCGCAGTTCGTCGGTGGTCGGCATCCGCCCGAGCGTGCTTGCCGTACAACCGCGCGACCGTGGTCTTCCCGGTGCCCGGTGCGCCAGCGAAGATCAGGTGGTGGCTGACCGCGCCGACCGACAGTCCGGCGGTACGGCGCCACTCGTTGACCTGGATTTCGTCCACGAGCGCATGCACTTCGGCCTTCACGCCGGGCAGACCGACCATCGCGTCGAGATCGGCGAGCAACTCGTCGACGGGTCCGCCACCGCCGGCGGCGACGGCATGACTCTCCTCGACCACCTCGACCGTGGCCCCGGCGGCCAGCGCCAACGCGGGCTCCGCCGTGTTCGAGAACCGGCTGCCCTCGATCGTCCCGCCGCAACCCGGCGCGACGGTGATCGCGGAGCCGCGGGTGTCGTGCACGGTCACTCGCCGGATCACCGGTGTGCGGCCGTGGGCGACGCCGATGCCCTCGGCGCCGGTGTGGGCGATCTCGAGGTCGGTGAGCTCCGGCCGGCTGTACTGGTAGATGTAGACGCCGCGGCCGCCGCAGCCGGACACCGTGCCGCCGCGGATGACCGGATCGGCGCCCAGGGCAACGACGATGCCGTCGCCGGAGATGTCCCGGACGGTCGACGGAGACGGCGATGCTCTCCACAGCCCGTACGTCGAGACCGCGCAACGTCAGCGCGCCGTCGACGGCCCGGATGGTCGGCCAGTCGGCGCCGGAAACCGTCGAGGATCACCGTCGCCCCGTCCTCGGCCCGGAGGGTGACCGAACGGCCGGTCAGCTCGAGCGTCTCGGCGTACGTCCCGTCAGCGATCGCGATCGCGGCCCCGTCCGGCGCCTCGAGAAGGGCAGAGCCGATGGTCGGATACGCGGCGGGACGGTCCGGGGCGACGGTGAGCACCCGCATCAGCTGGCCCGTTCTAGGAGCCAGCCGCGGTCGGCGGCCTTTACACCGGCTTGGAAGCGGCTGCGGGCGCCGAGTCTGTTCATGATCTGCGCGACCATCCGCCGGACCGTCCGGACCGAGATGCCGAGCTGGGCCGCGGCGACCTCGTCGGTCGCGCCGAGGGCGAGCAGCCGCAGCATCTCCTGCTCGCGCAGGGACAGGTCGGTGTCGTCCGGCAGGTCGTCGCCTGCCAGCGGTACGGCGTCCGGCCAGATCCGCTCGAACAGCTCGACGGCCGTGGTGACGACACTGGTCAGCCGGAGTACGGCGACGCTGCCGTTCGCCGTGTCCGCGGGCAGCACAGCGATCGAGCCGTCGATCACCAGTGCGTTCATCGGGATGTACGGCATCGTCCGCACCGCGACCCCGGCCAGAGACATCGCCCCCAGGTGCCGGCACGCGGTCGGCGCCGTCCGGGCGGTGTCGGGGTAGATCGCCCGGTACCGCAGGCCGGGCCGCACGTCGCGCGGCCCGAAGGCAGGCCCGGCCGGGGTGAGGTTGCTCATCGCAATCACCTCGTCCTCGGCGGCAGCCAGCAGCTCGGCGATACCGCCGTGGGCAGAGATCTGGTGGAAGGCAGCGGGCAGCATCGTGACAGTCATGTGAGAGGGACCCCCAGAGGTAGCGTGGCGGCGACGCCGTCGGCGTGCCGGCCGTCGAGGCGCTCGGGCTCGGCCCCGAAGGACCGGGCCAGGTTGCTCAGTACGGAGAAGGCCGTGTCGAGGGTGGCCGGGTGTGAGGCGGCCAGCCGCAGTACGGCGTCGTGGCGAGTGGGCAGGTGGTTGATCGGCGGATGCCGTCACCGTGATCGCGATGGTCTGGGCGGCGCCGGTGCCGGTGCCGAGCAGGACTGCGGCCAGCGCCTGCATGTTTGCGGCAGGCAACGAAGCGGATCCGGCCAGCCGGACGCACAGCTGCCGGACCGGCCCGCAGGACCAGGTCGACCAGCAGGACGCCGACCCAGCGGTACAGCCAGAGTCCACGGATGCGGATCGAGGTCAGCGCCACCAGCGAGACCGCTGCTGCCGAGGTCAGAATGAGCGCCGTCCGCGAACCGGCCGTCGCCGCGCCGACTGCGACCACCGCGAACTGCCAGCAGACGATCTGACCGACCCGGATCGACCGGTCCGGACGCTCGACGGTGTCGGTCGCCGGCGCGGGCGCGGGCGGTTGCTCCACCAGCGTGAGTCGCTGCGCCTGCGCCGGCTGGGCGATCGGTGCCGCCGGCAACTTAGGCGGCCAGGGCCGGGCGACCGGGACACCCACCGACGTCTCCTGCGGGACCGCTCTGGTCACCCCGACCTGGACGGCCTCGCGCTGTGGGGCGGCGGCTGCCGCGGCGTGCGGCTTCATGCGACCAGCTCGGCCTTCGACTCGGTGGCGAGCAGCAGCCGGTGCGCGTGGTCGCGGACCACCGGCAGCAGGACGAACCGTCCAGGCGCCGGCTCGGCGACCAGGTTGAGATCCATCAGCAGGTCGACCATCGACTCGACCTCGTCCTGCCCGACGCCGGCGAGCCGGGCGGCCCGGCGCAGGTCGAACTGCGGTGTCGTCGCGATCCGCCGGTAGAACCGCTGCACCGGCCGCGGGAGCGCCTCGTACGCGGTGTCGAACGCCGCCAGCACCTCGGCCAGCGCACGGCACCGGGCCGCGGGGTCGTCGAGCCGGGCCGCCATCCGGGCGACCGTCCACGGCTGCCGGTTGCGCATCCGCTCGACCAGGTGCCGGATCGCGCCGGGATGTCCCTCGCACCAGCGCAGGATCCGCTCGATGTCGGTGAGCCGCTCGGCCTCGTCGGCAGCGAGTACGTCGAGCGTGACGGCGCCGGTGCGGTCGAGGCCGGTCAGGCGGTGCCGACTGATCACGAGGACCAGCGCGTCCGGGTCGTTCGGCAGCAGCCGCCGTACCTGGTCGGCGTGCTCGACGTTGTCCAGGATCAGCAGGCCGGTTGCTGAAGGCAACGAGGTGTCCGTGCGCAGGTCCAGGTAGCGCTGGGTCTCGAAGCCCGAGGCGGCTGCGACCTCGAGGGCGAAGGCGGTCTTGCCGATCCCCGGCATCCCGTCGATCGTCACCACGCCGGTCGCACCCTGCAGAGAACGCAGCTCCGCGGTGCGGCCGACGAAGCCGGGGACCCGCGGCGGCAGGCTCGAGCTCACCGGCGGCGCGATCAGCCGCGACGCCTCCTCGCTCAGGATCTGCTGGTGCAGCGCGGTGAGCTCGGCACCCGGCTCGATCCCGAGATCACGCACGAGAGCGGTCCGGGCCCGTTGGTACGCAGCCAGCGCGTCGTGGCGACGGCCGGTCTTCCGGTACGCCGTCATCAGCCGAGCCCACGCAAGCTCGCGCAGCGGCTCCTCCTCGGTGAGAGCCCGCAGTACGGCGATGGCCTCGGCAGGACATCCGAGCGCGAGCTGCGCGTCGGCCAGGTCCTCGCGCAGGCTGCGCTGGAGCTCGGCGAGGCGGTCGACGGCCGACGTGGCGTCGACGGTCAGGCCGTCGTACGGGCAACCGCGCCACAGGCCGAGCGCGCGCTCGACAATCGCGGCGGCCTCGGCAGCGGCACCGCGGACGAGCAGCTCGCGGACCTCGTCGCGGAAGCCGGCGGCGATGTCGGCGTCCAGCTCGCCCGGCAGCACCCGGACCCGGTACGCGCCGGGACGGCTCTCGATGCGCTCGTCCGGCAGCGCCCGGCGGAGCTGCCAGACGTAGGTCTTCAGGTTGTTCTGCGCCGACGCGGGGATGTCCCGGCCGGCCCACACGGCGTCGACCAGCTGCTCGGTGCTGACCCAAGCGTTGCGGTGCAGCAGCAGCAATGTCAGCACGGTGGCGGGCTTGCCGCCGCAGACGTCGAGCGGGTGTCCGTCCGGGCCGTCGACCTCGAGCGGGCCCAGCACGCGGAAGGACAACCGGGCCGGTGCGTGCGCTGAGTGACCGTTCATGACACATACGATCCGTGCCGACGATGACATTTCGATGACACACGAGGGTGCCGGTGCGCGTACTGGTGGTAGAGGACGACGAGGACCTGCAGGTGGCGGTGCCGGCCGCGCTGCGGTCGGCGGCGCTCGCGGTGGACGTCGCGGGCACCATCGCGGCCGCGGACGAGGCGCTGTGGGTCAACTCCTACGACTGCGTGGTGTTCGACCGGATGCCGGCTCGTCGTCGGGTTCCGGGCACCCGCCGAGCCCGAGGCCGACGGGCTCTACACGATCCGCGACAGCGACGCGTACGCCTGGCCGGAGGTCGCGGTCGAGGGGGTCGGCTGGTGGCCGCTCGACCCGGTCGACCAGGCCAAGACCGGGAAGGCCTCGATCGCCGGCTCCACCGCCGAGATCACCGAGCAGGCCCGGGCCGCGGTCCCGCCGGTCGAGCAGATCGAGGACCCGGAGGTGCCGCCCTCGACCGACGACGGCGGCTCCGACCGGAGCTGGAGCGGCGTCCGGATCCCGCTGCTGTGGATCTTCCTCGGCTCGGCGGCGTTGCTGCTGCTGTGGCTGGCCGGCGTACCGCTGCTGAAGTCGGTGCGGGCGCTCCGACGGCGGCGCCGTACCGGCAGCGCGTCGGTGGTCGGGGCATGGGCCGAAGCCCGCGACCGGCTGCGGGCGCACGGCGTGCCGGTGACCGCCGGTATGACGGTCCGCGACCTGGCACATGCCGCCCGAGAGCTCCCGGACACCGAGCCCGGACTCACCCGCGTCGCCCGAGCGGTGGACCATGCCCTCTGGTCCGGCGGTCCAAGCGGCCCGGATCTCAGCGACCAGGCCTGGACCGGCGTGCGTGACCTCCGCAAGGCGCTCCGATCCCGTCCCTGGACCGACCGACTCCAGGCATCCCTCGAGCTACGGATGCTGTTCAGGCGGTAAGGCATGCCGCAGCGGCCGTCGGGTTCCGGCTCGACGGCCGCTGTGGTGACTGTTCGGCGGACTACGGTGACCTGGTCTGGCGGGCCCTGCCACCGGTTCGTCAGCCGAGAACGGTCTTCTTCTCGTCCCTGCCGACGTGCTCACGTCCGGCCGGAAGGCGTTCGTGAGTCTGGGTGTGGTCGGCTGTTCGTGGCGCCGGGCAGACCGGCCCGCGGTGGATCGGCCCACCGCCCAGCCGCCGGCTCTTCCACTGCTTCTCTTCGTAGTCGTAGTAAGTGTCGACGCCTCCGACTGTCATATATGTCCTCCCGTCAACCCCTGCTCCCCTGCTGGCGGATTCAACACTCCGCTACGAGTGGCCTAGGACACAAGCAATTCCGGAAATCCCCATCGACAAACGGATTCGAACAGCCGGATATGTTCGGTTTCCGCACAAATCTGGGCCAAACCCGTTAAATGCTTGACGTTCGCAGACTGACGGCGTGCGCGGAGAGCCGAACACCATCCGTGACGGCCGCGGCCGTGCCGAAGGTCAGCAGCTCGTGCGACAGCCCACCGTCGACCGGGACCACGGCCTCTCCGGCGGCCAGGTTCACCACGATGCGCACGCTCCCACGGGTGACCACGATCCAGTCGCCGTCGGCGTCGTACGCGATGCCGACCGAGGACAGCCGGTCGTCGCGCAGCTCCGGCGTCCGGGCGCGCAGGGCCAGCAGGTCGCGGTACCAGGCCAGCAGCTCGCGGTGCGGCGACTCGTCCAGCTCGGTCCAGTCGAGGACCGAGCTGTGCCAGGTCTCCGGGTCCTGCGGATCCGGGATCTCGTCGGCGTCCCAGCCGTGGTCCGCGAACTCCCGCCGCCGGCCGGTCCGGACCGCCTCGGCCAGCTCGGGTTCCTCGTGGTCGGTGAAGAACCGCCACGGCGTCGAGGCGCCCCACTCCTCGCCCATGAACAGCATCGGCGTGTACGGCGACGTGATCACCAGCGCGGCCCCGATCGCCAACTGGCCGGGCGTCAGCGCGGGCCGGTCGCCGAGCGCGCGGTTGCCGACCTGGTCGTGGTTCGAGGTGTACGCGAGGAACTCGCCGCCGCGGTGCCGGGCCGGATCGACCGGGCGTCCCCAGTCCTTGCCGCGGAAGGTCGAGTACGACCCGTCGTGGAAGAACACCTGGGTCAGTGTCTTGGCGAACACCCCGGGATCGCCGAAGTCCACGTAGTACCCGGCCCGCTCGCCGGTCAGCAGTGTGTGCAGCGCGTGGTGGAAGTCGTCACTCCACTGCGCGGTCATGCCCAGACCACCCTCGGACACCGGCTCGACCATCCGCGCGTCGTTGAGGTCGGACTCGGCCACCAGCCCCAGCGGCCGCCCGAGCTGCTCCGACAGGTCAGCGGTCTCCGACGACAGCTGGGCCAGCAGGTGCGTCGGACTGTCGTCCGCCAGCGCGTGTACGGCGTCCAGCCGCAGAGCGTCGATGTGGAACGCCCGGAACCACCGCAGTGCGTTGTCGCAGATCCACCGCCGTACCTCGGCGCTGCCGGTGTCGTCGAGGTTGACCGCCGGTCCCCATGGGGTGGTGTGCCGGTCGGTGAAGTACGGCCCGAACTCGCCCAGCCGGTTCCCACTCGGGCCGAGGTGGTTGTAGACCACATCGAGGCAGACCGCCAGGCCTACCTCGTGGCAGCGGTTGACGAACCGCTGCAGCGCCTCCGGCCCGCCGTACGGCTCGTGCACGGCGTACAGGTGCACACCGTCGTACCCCCAGCCGTGCCGTCCGGGAAAGGCGGCGACCGGCATCAGCGAGACCACCTCGACGCCGAGCAGGACCAGGTAGTCGAGGTGCTCGGTCGCCGCGTCCAGCGTGCCCTGCTCGGTGAACGTGCCGATGTGCAGCTCGTAGAACACCGAGCCGCGCACGTCGCGACCCGCCCAGTCGCCGTCCGTCCAGCGGAAGCGGTGCTCGTCGAACACCCTGCTGAAGCCGTGCACCCCGTCCGGCTGCCACGCGCTGCGCGGATCGGGTAGCGGCTCACTCCCGTCCACGGTGAACGCGTAGTCGGTGCCGTGGTGGGCCTCGACGACGTCCCGCACCCACCAGGCGCCGGCCTGGTGCAGCGGCAGACGACCGTCGCGCAGGACCAAGTCGACCGACTCGGCGTTGGGCGCCCAGACGCGGAAGGTGTGCATTCAGCTCCTTACGAGCAGCGCCACCGGAAGATCCTCCAGCAGCTCATGGATCCGGGCTGCTCCACTACCCACCTCGCGGCCGGTCAACACGTTCTTCCACTGACCGCTCGGCAGCACCACCGTGCTGTCACCCCATCCGCCGAGTCGGTACAGCGCAGCCGGCAGGCGGGTCGCGACCGTGATGACCGCGTCACCACGGGCGAAGGCGACCGCGTGGCCGTTGGAGGTCGGGAGCGGCGTGTAGCTGCCGGTGAAGGCCTCCGGGTACTGCCTGCGGAGACGGAGTGCCCGGCTGGTGACCAGCAGCTTCTCGTCAGACAGGTCGTCCGGCTTCGTACCCTCGTCCAGCCGCTGCAGCCGGGCGATCCGGTGCTCGTAGTCCACCGGCCGCCGGTTGTCCGGGTCGACGAGCGACAGGTCGACCAGCTCGGTGCCTTGGTAGACATCCGGTACGCCGGGCATCGTGAGCTGCACCAGCTTCTGGCCGAGCGTGGCCGCTCGGACGAACTCCGTTTGTCCTGCGGCGAAGCGCCGTACCGAGTCCAGGACCGTGGTGTCGGCGAGGACTGCGGTCGTGAAGGCGGCGACGGCGTGCTCGTACTCCTCGTCCGGGGAGGTCCACATGGTGTGGCGCTTGGCTTCGCGGATCGCCTTGAGCAGGTAGGCCTGCAGGCGGTCCTCCGGCAGCGGGCCGTCGTCCCAGGTGCCGAACAGTGTCTGCCAGAACAAGTACTCGGTGCTGCCGTCCAGCAGCGGGCTCCGGTGGTCCTCCGAGAGCCGTCTCCACTCCCGGACCGCCTCCGACCAGGCCGCAGGCTGCTCGGACAGCACACCGAGCCGGGCACGGACGTCCTCGGACCGCTTGGTGTCGTGGGTGGACAGCGTGGTCATCGTCTTCGGCCAGTGCTGGTTCAGCCGGGCCGCGTACGCGTGGAACTCCTCCGGCGTCACACCGAAGTGCTCCGGGTCCCCACCGACCTCGTTGAGCGACGCGAGCCGGAACCACCGGTAGAACGCGGTGTCCTCGACCCCCTTGGCCATCACCGGCCCACACGTCTGCTGGAACCGGACGATCAGCTCGTCCCGCGCGTGCTCGTCGATCGGACTCGTGTCTTTACCGAGCAGCAGGTGCAGCACGACGTCCAGCGTCTCCTGCCGGTCCTCGTCCAGCCTCTCCCGCGCCTTCTCGGCCGCCCGCTCCAACGCGACGACCGCAGTCGGAGACGGCTGCTCCCCCGGTACGACGTACGCCCGGTAGATCTCGAAGTGGACGAGCAGCTCCACGACCACCTCGTGGAACGCTCGCCGCGTGTGGTCGCGCAGCCGGACGTCGTCCTGGCAGATGCGGGCCAGCAGCTCGACGAGCCGGTGCACCTCGGCGTACTGGCCGTGCTTCACGACCTCCCGCTTGGCCTCCTCCACGACCGGACCGAAGTCGGCAGGCTCACCGGTCAGCTCGGAGTGGAACGCCGCCAGCGGCGCAGCACCGGCCGGGTCGACGAAGAGGCCGCCGACGCGCAGCAGGGCGTCGTACCCGGTCGTGCCGGCGCACGGCCAGTCGCGCGGCAGTTCCTCGTCGCCTTCGAGGATCTTCTCGACCACGACCCACGCGCCGCCGGTGCGCTCCGCCAGTCGGCGCAGGTACCCACGCGGGTCGGCCAGGCCGTCCGGGTGGTCGATGCGGAAGCCGTTGAGCTTCCCCTCGTGCAGGAGCTCCAGCAACAGCTCGTGCGTGGCCTCGAAGACCTCCTGCGTCTCCACGCGGACTGCGGCGAGCGTGTCCACGTCGAAGAAGCGCCGGTAGTTCAGCTCCTCGTCAGCGACCCGCCAGTGCGCCAGGCGGTACCACTGCTCGGTCACCAACTCGGCCAGCGGCAGGTCTCTGGTCCCGGGCCGCAGCGGGTACTCGTGGTCGTAGTACCGCAGTACGTCGCCCTCGACCGACAACTCGCCGTCCGCGAGCACCTTGCCGATCCGCTGACCCAGCACGGCCATCAGCAACGGCTGGTTCCCCGCACCCCAGTCCACGTCGAACCACTCCGCGTACGGCGACCCCGGCCCGTCCCGCAGCACCGACCACAGGGCCTTGTTGAGCCGCGCCGGCGTCGGCACCGCGACGTGATTCGGTACGACGTCCGACACCGCGCCCATCCGGTGATCGGCCAGCCGCGCGGCCAGCCGGTCGAACGCAGGGCGTCCCCCGGCCGGTTCGGACAGCCGGCTGTGGTCCACCACGTCGTACCCGTGCATGGATCCGGGCGCGGCCTGGAGGATCGGGGACAGGTAGGCGTGCGAGATCCCGAGGCTCTGCAGGTACGGGACGACCGCCGCTGCGTCGTCGAACCCGAAACCGGCGTGCAGTTGCAGTCGGTAGGTGGCCTGGGGAGCTGAGGTCATTCCGCGGCCTGCCTCGCGCGGGTCAGGACGAGCGTGCTGCGGGACTCCAATCGAATCGTGCTGCCGGCTGCGTGCGGCTCGTCGCCGGCGCCGCCCTGCGCGGTCGTCGTGTCCACGGCGACCGTCCAGCTCTCGCCGTACTCCTTGGGCGGGAGCAGGAAGTCGAGCGGCTCGTGGTTGCTGTTCAGCAGGACCAGGAACGAGTCGTCCACGACCGGCTCACCACGCGGGTCCGGCTCGGAGATCGCATCGCCGTTCAGGAACACCGCGATCGCGCGGGCGTCGTCGCGCTGCCAGTCGCCGTTCTGCATCTCGGTGCCCTTCGGCGTGAACCAGACCAGGTCGCCGAGACCGTCGATGCCGGTGTCGCCGTGGAAGAAGCGGCGGCGGCGCAGGACTGGGTGGTCGTTGCGCAGCTTGACGAGGGCCTGGGTGAAGGCCAGCAGGTCCTTCTGGCCGTCGGTGAGCTTCCAGTCCACCCACGAGATCTCGTTGTCCTGGCAGTAGACGTTGTTGTTGCCGCTCTGGGTCCGGCCGAGCTCGTCACCGTGCGCGATCATCGGCACGCCCTGCGAGATCAGCAGCGTGGTCAGGAAGTTGCGCTGCTGCTTCGCCCGGAGCGCGAGCACCTCGGCGTCGTCGGTCGCGCCCTCGACGCCGCAGTTCCAGGAGCGGTTGTGGCTCTCGCCGTCCTTGCCGCCCTCGCCGTTCGCCTCGTTGTGCTTGTCGTTGTAGGAGACCAGGTCGCGCAGGGTGAAACCATCGTGCGCGGTGATGAAGTTGATGCTGGCCAGCGGGCGGCGGCTGTCGTCCTGGTACAGGTCCGACGAGCCGGTCAGGCGGGAGGCGAACTCGGCCATCGTGTACCGCTCACCACGCCAGAAGTCCCGGACGGTGTCGCGGTACTTGCCGTTCCACTCCGTCCACAGCGGCGGGAAGTTGCCCACCTGGTAGCCGCCGTCGCCGACGTCCCAGGGCTCGGCGATCAGCTTCACCTGGCTCACCACCGGGTCCTGCTGGACCAGGTCGAAGAACGCCGACAGCCGGTCGACCTCGTGGAACTGGCGGGCCAGAGTGGCCGCAAGGTCGAACCGGAACCCGTCGACGCGCATCTCGGTCACCCAGTAGCGCAGCGAGTCCATGATCAGCTGCAGCACGTGCGGGTGCCGCATCAGCAGGCTGTTGCCGGTCCCGGTGGTGTCGTAGTAGTGCCGCTTGTCGGCGTCCACCAGCCGGTAGTACGCCGCGTTGTCGATGCCCTTGAACGACAGCGTCGGGCCGAACTCGTTCCCCTCGGCGGTGTGGTTGTACACCACGTCGAGGATCACCTCGATGTCCGCCTCGTGCAGCGCCTTCACCATCGTCTTGAACTCGGTCACCTGCTGGCCGAGGGTGCCGCCGGCGGCGTAGTCGTTGTGCGGCGCGAAGAAGCCGATGGTGTTGTAGCCCCAGTAGTTCGACAGGCCGCGCTCCTGCAGGTGGCCGTCCTGGGCGAACTGGTGGATCGGCATCAGCTCGATCGCCGACACCCCGAGCTCCTTCAGGTGCTCGACGATCGCCGGGTGCCCGATCCCGGCGTACGTGCCGCGGATCTCCTCCGGCAGCGCCGGGTGGGTCTTGGTGAGGCCCTTCACGTGGGCCTCGTAGATGACGGTCTCGTGGTAGGCGTGCCCCGGCGGGCGGTCGTTGCCCCAGTCGAAGAACGGGTTGGTCACCACCGACAGCATGGTGTGCTCGCGGTTGTCCATCGTGTTCAGCTCGTCCGGCTTGGCGAACCGGTAGCTGAACAGCGACTCGTCCCCGTCGAGCTGGCCGTCGATGGCCTTCGCGTACGGGTCCAGCAGCAGCTTGGACGGGTTGCACCGGTGCCCCTCGGCCGGGTTGTACGGCCCGTGCACCCGGAACCCGTACCTCTGCCCCGGCTGCACCGCCGGCAGGTACCCGTGCCAGACGAAGCCGTCCACCTCGGTCAGCTGCACCAACTGCTCGGCCCCGTCGTCGCCGATCAGGGCCAGGTCTACTCGCTCAGCTACCTCCGAGAACACCGCGAAGTTCGTCCCGGAGCCGTCGTACGTGGCTCCGAGTGGGTAAGGACGGCCAGGCCATTTCTGCACCTGATGACAGTAGCCACCCCACCCCCCAGACCATGCACGCCGGGGCGATTTGCTCCCGACTATTCACCCACCACCCCCCGGTAGGCGCTTCCCGGGCCGTGCCTGCTTCGTCAGCTGTGGTCCGACGGGTCCTCGTAGACGAGCCTCGGCGGGACCCGGTCGTCGTAGACGGGCGACTGGCGGGGCTTTCCTCGCGGTAGGACCGGCGCCAGGGCGTGAAACACTCGGCGGATCGCGTCGTCGTCGTACTCCTCCAGCCTGTCGGTGGCGCGCAGTAGCGCGGCGCCGTAGTCGAGCCGCCGTACCTCCGTGAAGGCTCCGGTGGCCTCCAGCGCCTCGTACCCGCCTAGGCGATCGACGAGCGCCGGCGGACAGACCGTGACCCAGGAGTACCCGCGCAGTACCTCGTCACTCTGGAGCACACCGTGGTCCTCCAACCGGGGCAGGACGACTTCCAGCGCGGTTCTGCCGCCGTCATTGTCGTCGGCGACGTTGCCGAACGAAGCACGAGCACGTTCGGAGAACTCCGCGAGGAAATCGACCAAGGCCTCCTGCACCTGCACCGGAACCGGGACGTCAGCGGTTCGCTCATCGCAGCCGTCCTACGCCAGCGGGCCGCCGGACTCGGCGAGTCGACGAAGGACGGGGATGAGTCTCCCGCGCCGGTGGGCGAGCACCGGCTGACCACTCGGCTCGACCGACGACACGACGAACTCACCCTGCCGGGCCTCCGATGCGATGAAGCTCAGCAGGTCGGACATCGACCGGGAGATCACAGCCTTCCGGTCCTCGTCACGGCCGAAGTTGATGACCTGTCCGGGCTGACCACCAGGTCCCGGAGCGAGGTCCAGGCCCAGGTAGCTGCCCTCCATACTCTCTTTCAGGATCGGCAACCAACCAGCGGCTGTGTACTCCAGTTGAACTGCCTCGGCCGGGACCGACGCGGAGAACATGCGCAGTGCCTGCATGTCCTCGTCGGACGTCTCGTCCCGCAGCGATGACCAATCGGCCCATTCTCGCAAGGACTCCGCCACCCCGAGGAACACCAGCCCGCCGATCGTTCCGCCGCTGGGCTCGGGACCGGCTTCACCGTCGTGTATCCCCCACAATTGCCGCAACTCGGCAGGCAGTTCCGCGCCGACGGCTTCCTCGTACTGATCGACCTGAGCCTCCACCGCAGGCCCCCTCAACGCGGCATCCAAGTCCGGCACAACCCCCCGAAGCCAAGTCCGGTGCACCGCAAAGAACGAATCCAGATTCACCGTGATTACCTCTCACTGATGCCAGATCAAGTGCGGAGTGAACGAGTAGACGTACAGCAACCGACCACAGCGCAGAACCGACAGAACCAGCACCGCACCAGGAAGCAGGCGCCGTTGTCGCGTCAACCAGATGGCGACAGTGGCGAGAACGATGGCGACGACCGCCCCAGCCAACGCCACACCCTGGAGTGCTCCACGCTCATCACTCTCGACCAACCGTGGTCCTCGCTGAACTGTAGGTTGGTGCGATGGGTTACTGGGGCTACCTCGTCGCGACCAAGAGCGACGTACCACTGGATCAACTGGCCGAACTCGCGACTTTCGGCGAAGACTACGTGCGGGTCGAACCACTCCACGACGGCTGGCAACTGGCCTGGGTCGCCGGAGCCAACGTGGACCCGCTGGTCGGCGCCGAGCTCCTCGCCAAAGCCACCGGCCACCCCGTCCTCGCGGCCTTCATCCTCGACAGCGACTGCGGCCCCGTCGCCGCCGCAACCCCCGATGGCCTCACTTGGTCGGGCACCCTCGCCAAGTCCATGGCCATCAACTCCTACGAAATGCCCGACGACGGCATCACCCAAACCGCCGCAGTCGACTCCTTCCTCACCTGGACAACCACAGCCGGCCTCCCCACCAACCAGCCCCTGGTCACCCAAGCCCTCTCCCCAGACGCCACCGCCCCCGAACACCTGCTCACCCTTCTCCTCCAGTCCACCGGAATCGCCCCTCTTCCGCACGACGGTCAGTCGTAGCTTCTCGAGGCAACTGGTATAGGCCTTGTAATGCAAGCGTTTGACGTTCGGGGCCGGGTTCCTGCCGTGGGGCGGGGCTAGTAGGATCTCGCGCTTGTGAAGTCGCCTTCCGCTCGGCGGCCGGTTTTCCTGGACTCGACCGGGCGTCGCCATCGCGCCATCCGGCGCGCCGGTGCGGTTCTCGCCGTACCGGCTGCGGGTTATCTGATCCTCGTGGTCAGCAGCGTGCTCGGTGGACCGAGTCTGGACACGCCGCTGGTTCCACTGCCGGAGGCGGCCAAGCCTGCGCCCAAGAAACCGGCGGTGACGCCTGCTCCGGCCGCCGTACAGTCCGTGCACCCGAGTGAGGCGGCTGTCACCCCGGACAGCACCAGTACGCCGACGCCGAGCGGCACGCCGCAGCCCAGCAGCACGCCGACCGTCCTCCCCACTCCGACGATCACCCCGTCGACCCGGGCGACCGCTTCGCCCACGACTCCGCCTGGCAAGCCCACCGCTCACGTGAGCAACAAGCCGACCACACCGCCTGGTCGGACCAAGTCGCCGTCCAAGCCGTGAGTCCTCGCCCAGCCGCGCGACGCGCGAAGCCCGTCCCGATGCGCACGCATTGGATCGTTCTGACCGTGCTGCTCGTCTGCCTGTCGAGCATGTTGCTGCTGAACGGCTACACGCACCACATGTTCGGCGCCGAGCCCGACGGGGCGGTCAAGGCTGCCGGCTCGGCCGAGTCGGTGCCGGAGGCGATCGTCAAGGGCGGGCCGGTGGTCGACGCCGCGCCGGACCGGCCGCGGTCCGTGGCGCCCAAGGCCCGCACGATCGCGCTGACCTTCGACGACGGTCCGGATCCGGTCTGGACCCCAAGGATTCTCGACCTGCTGAAGGCGCAGCAGGTCAAGGCGACGTTCTTCGTGGTCGGCACCGAGGTCGCCGCCCATCCGGAGCTGGCCCGCCGAATCGTTGCTGAGGGCCACCAAATCGGCGTGCACACGTTCACCCACGCCAACCTGAGTACGGCGGCCGGCTGGCGCCGATCGCTCGAGCTCCGGCAGAGCCAGCTGATCCTGGCCGGCGCGACCGGGATGAGCACGCCGCTGCTCCGGCCGCCGTACTCGTCCGAGCCCAGCGCACTCACCGATGCGGACTGGACCGCCATCGAGGCCGCCCGCCAGGACGGCTACCTCACCGTGCTGAGCACGCAGGACAGCGAGGACTGGCGACGGCCGGGTACGACGAAGGTCATCGCCAACTCGATGCCGCGCGGGACTGCCGGCCAGGTGCTGCTCATGCACGACGCGGGTGGCGACCGGAGCGAGACCGTCGACGCGCTGGCGAAGCTGATCCCGACGCTGAAGAAGCGCGGGTTCACGTTCGCCACCGTGAGCGACGCCGTCGGGCTGCCGCAGCCGGTCCACAAGGCGAGCCTGATCGAGCGCGGGCGCGGCCTGGCCGCGATCTGGGCGATGCGGATCAGCGACGGCGTCCTGACGCTGCTGACCTGGTTCCTGTACGCCGCCGGCGCGCTGAGCGTGCTGCGAGCGATCACCACGGTGGTCGCGGCCCGGCGGCACGCGCGCCAGCGGGACTGGTCGTGGGGCGATCCCGTCACCGAGCCGGTCAGCGTGATCGTCCCGGCGTACAACGAGAGTGCCGGGATCGAGGCCGCCATCCGCTCGCTGGTCGCCTCGGACCATCCGATCGAGGTGATCGTCGTCGACGACGGCTCGACCGACGGTACGGCGGACATCGTCGAGGCGATGCGGATCCCGGGTGTCCGGGTGATCCGGCAGGCGAACGCGGGCAAGCCGGTCGCGCTGAACACCGGGCTGCAGGCGGCCCACTTCGACCTGATCGTGATGGTCGACGGCGACACGGTCTTCCAGCCGGACACCGTGCGGATGCTCATCCAGCCGTTCGCGGACCCGTCGGTCGGCGCGGTGTCGGGGAACGCGAAGGTCGGCAATAGGCGTGGTCTGCTCGGTCGCTGGCAGCACATCGAGTACGTGATCGGCTTCAACCTCGACCGGCGGCTGTTCGACCTGGCCGAGTGCATGCCGACCGTCCCCGGTGCGGTCGGCGGCTTCCGTCGTACGGCGCTGGAACGTATCGGCGGCCTCAGCGACGTCACGCTGGCCGAGGACACCGACCTGACGATGGCGCTGTGCCGCGACGGCTGGCACGTGGTCTACGAAGAGCGTGCGATCGCGTGGACCGAGGCGCCGGCGTCGCTGGGTGCACTGTGGCGGCAGCGGTACCGCTGGTGCTACGGGACGCTGCAGGCGATGTGGAAGCACCGTGGTGCGTGGGTCCAGCGCGGCCAGGCGGGCAAGCTGGGTCGACGCGGGCTGAGCTACCTCCTGCTGTTCCAGGTCCTGCTGCCGCTGCTGGCGCCGGTGGTGGACGTGTTCGCGCTCTACGGCCTGCTCTTCCTCGATCCATGGCGGGTGGGCGTGGTGTGGCTGGGCTTCCTGGCGTTGCAGTTCGGGATGGGCTTCTACGCCTTCCGGCTGGACGGTGAACGGGCCGGACCGCTGTGGACGCTGCCGCTGCAGCAGCTCGTCTACCGGCAACTGATGTACCTGGTCGTCATCCAGTCCGTGTTCACCGCGCTGGCCGGCTCGCGCCTGCGCTGGCAAAGGATGGAACGCTACGGAAGTCTGTCCGCCCGCCCGAGCACCGAAGGTTTTCCCTAAACCGCGGGCAAATTTCCGGCGATGGCTTCCGGATCAGCCATCCGTCCACGCAAGATCTCCGGCAACCGGCCGCCCGCCCAGCGGCCCGACCCGGAGGAGCGCAATCAGATGCGATCTTTCATCACCCGTCCACGCGCCCTGGCGGTCATGCTGGCCGGCACGGCGCTCACCTTCAGCCCGCTGGGTGGTCAGGCGACCGCCAAGCTTCCCGCAGACCTCCCGTTGGACTGTCACGTCCCAGCGGCGAGCGCGTCCGCCAAGGGCGGGCACGGCCCGGACACCCGGGAGGTGTCGGCCGCCGAGCAGAAGGCGATCGAGGCCCGGACCGCGCAGATCCTGAAGGCCAAGGCTGCTCGTGGCATCGGTGTGCCGAAGGGTGCGCTGGCGGCCGCGAGCGTGCCCGTCTACGTGCACGTGATGCGTGACGCGGCCGGCAACGGCGACGTCACCGACACCCAGATCGCGCAGCAGATCGCCGTACTGAACCAGACGTTCGCCGGGCAGGAGTCGTCCGCCGCGGCTAACACCGGCTTCACCTTCACGCTGGCCGGGACGTTCCGCTACAACAACAACAACTGGCACAAGGACAAGCAGAGCGCCACGTACCGCAAGCAGACCCGCAAGGGCGGCGCGAACGCGCTGAACGTCTGGCTGGTCGACTTCGCCTACCTCGGGATCGCCACGTTCCCGTGGGACTACGACCGCAACCCGGGCGTCGATGGCATCCGCGTGCACTTCGACTCGCTGCCGGGCGGCGGGATCGCCAACTACAACCTGGGTGAGACCGCGACCCACGAGGCCGGGCACTGGTTCGGTCTGTACCACACGTTCCAGGGCGGCTGCACCGCCACGAACGACGAGGTCGCCGACACTCCGGCGCAGGGCAGCCCCACCAACGGCTGCCCCGAGGGCCGTGACTCCTGCTCGCTGCCGGGTCTCGACCCGATCCACAACTACATGGATTACTCGTACGACTCCTGCTACAACCAGTTCACCCCTGACCAGAGCACCCGCATCAGCAACATGTGGACGGCCTACAGGGCCTAGGCTGTGAGGCGTGGTCACCCCGGCATGCGTGGCCGGGGTGGCCATCTCAGTTCGGGGTGATGCCGTCGAGCAGGCGGCGTAGGCCCCAGAGGTACTGGTCCGTGGTGATGAAGCGCGACATCGTCGGCGCCGCCGCGGCCGAGCGCGGGAACATCTCCGCCGGGATCTGCGCGAACCCGGCCCGCCGCCGCGCCACCCGGTCGTCTTCTGACGGCAGCGGACCGGCTCCGGTCTCGTCGGCCACCTCGAGCGCGATCGAGCCGAGGACGTAGACGATCAGCAGGTACGTCGCCCGCGCCGCATCGGCCGGGTCGAGTCCAGCGCCGATCAGCACGTCCAGCAAGCGCTCGTTCAGCGCGGTCGTCCGCGGGCCATCCATCGGGCCGCTCATCAGCAACGCGGCCGCCCCCGGGTGTGCAACCAGCCGAAGGCGTAGGCCGATCGCCAGCGCCTCCACGCGCTCCCGCCACGGCGCGCCCTCGTCGGCGAACGCCCCGCCGTCCGCCTCGCCCAGCAGCTTCTCCACCAGCGCCCGGTCGACCGCCGCCTTGTCGGGGAAGTAGGTGTAGACCGCGTTCGGCGCCACGCCGACCTTCGCCGCGATGCCCCGGATCGACGCCGCCGACCCCTCGTCGAGCAGCTCCAGCGCCGCGGTCAGCAGCTCGTCCTCGGTCAACGTCCGCCGCGGCCCCGGCCGGCCTCTTGTCGCCATCCGCCCTCCTAACTCTGGACAGCGTACAGGATTGCCTGCATGCTAACTCTGTACGCCGTACAATTTTGGGAGGGAATCCAGATGCGTCGCATCACCGGGGGACTGTTCGTCGTCAGCGCCGTCAGCTTCGCCATCGCCGCCGGCGTGCTGTCGGCCACCTTCGACTGGCCGGACATCCTGCGCGAACCGGCCGGCACCGTGCTCACCTCGTTCACCGAGGGCGGGCCGGGACTGGTCTGGACCTGGTTCGCCACCGCCTGGACCTACGGCCTGCTCGCGATCCCGATCCTGATGTTGCCCCAAGCAATCAATCGGGAGTCGTCGACGGTGTTGCGAGTCGCCACCGCGCTCGGCGCCGCGTCGGTGCTGCTGTCGCTGATCGGGTTCCTGCGCTGGGTGTTCGTCGTACCGCCGCTGGCTCGGGCCTACGCCGACGGCGACCAGGCGGTCGCGGCCGCGTGGACCGCGCAGCACCAGTACGGCGGTGCGCTGCTCGGCGAGCACCTCGGGCAGCTCCTGGCCATCGCGTGGAGCATCGGCGTCAGCGTGGTCATCCTGCACACGAACGCCGTACCCCGCTGGATCGGCTGGGGCGGACTGCTCGCGAGCGTTCTCTACTTCACCAACCAAGGCGACGTCATGGCGACCGTGCTCCCCGACTTCCCGGTCTGGGATGCCGCCGGACTCATCGGCAGCACCGCCTGGGGAGTGTGGACGATCCTGCTCGGTCTGATGCTGCTCGTCAGACGAGGTACCGATCGCCTAGCTGGGTGATACGGAGCCAGCGGGAGCCGTAGGGGTCCAAGCCCAGCTCGAGTACGCCGTCCTCGCGGACGCTCGCCGTACCGTCCTGGAGGAGGTCGATGGCCTGGACGCCGACTCCGTTGCCGGCGACCGCGAGGGTCACGTGAGCTGGTTCGTCGGCGAAGTTGTGAACGGCGACGACGCGGCCGCCCTCGTACTCGGAAAGGTGGGCGAACACCGATGGCGCCTCGGACTCGAGGACCGTGTACTTGCCCCAGGACAGCTCCGGGCACTCGCGGTAGCGCAGCACCAACTGCTTGATCCAGCTCAGCAGCGAGTCGGGATCACGGCGCTGGGCGGCGACGTTGACGTGCTCCGGTCCGTACTCGCCTTCGGTGACGGGTACGGCCAGGTCGTTCGGGTCCGCGGTCGAGAAGCCACCGTTCGGGTCGGCCGTCCACTGCATCGGCGTGCGGACCGCGTTCCGCCCTTCCACAGCGAGGTTCTCGCCCATGCCGATCTCCTCACCGTAGAACAGCACCGGCGTGCCAGGCAGCGAGAAGAGCAGGCTGTAGACCAGCTTGAGCCGGTCCGGGTCGTTGCCGAGCATCGGCGGCAGCCGGCGGCGCAGACCGCGGCCGTAGAGCTGCATGCCCTCCTCGGGACCGAAGGCGTCGAACACCTCCTGCCGCTCGTCGTCGGAGAGCTTGTCCAGCGTGAGCTCGTCGTGGTTGCGCACGAACGTGCCCCACTGCGCCTCCTCCGGCGGGTCCGGCCGCTCCCGCAACGCCTTCACCAGTTCGGCGGGATCGCTGCGCGCCAGCGACAGGTAGAGCCGCTGCATGGCGATGAAGTCGAACGACATGGTCAGCTCGTCGCCGTCCTCATCACCGAAGAACTGCCGGGTCTCCTTGTACGGCAGGTTGACCTCGCCGAGCAGCATCGCCTGCCCACTCCGCCGGGACAGGAACGCCCGCAGGTCACGCAGGTAGTCATGCGGGTCCGGCAGGTCCGCCGCGTCGAGTGAGCCCGCCGGGTCGATCAGGAACGGTACGGCGTCCACGCGGAACCCGGACAGCCCCAGCCGCAGCCAGAAGCCGATCACCCGCATGATCTCCTCGCGCACCGCGGGATTGGTGATGTCGAGGTCCGGCTGGTGCTTGTAGAACCGGTGCAGGTAGTACTGGCCGGCCTCCTCGTCGTACTGCCAGAGGCTCTGCTCCTGGTCGGGGAACACGATGCCCTTGTCGGCGCCCGGCGGCGGCTCGTCCCGCCACACGTACCAGTCCCGGTACGGCGACTCGCGCGACGCCCGCGCACTCCGGAACCACGGGTGCTGGTCGGAGGTGTGATTGACGACCAGGTCGGCGATCACCCGCATCCCGCGGTCCTGGGCGAGCGTGATCAGCTCGACCAGGTCGCCGTGCGTCCCCAGCCGTGGGTCGACGCCATAGAAGTCGGTGATGTCGTAGCCGTCGTCTCGGTCCGGTGTCGGGTAGAACGGCATCAGCCACAGGCACGTCACGCCCAGCTCGGCCAGGTGGTCGATCCGCTGGCTCACGCCGCGCAGGTCGCCGCGCCCGTCGCCGTCGGTGTCGAAGAAGGTCTCGACATCGAGGCAGTACACCACTGCGTTCTTCCACCAGACATCCGCGGTCTCGGTCAGCCTCATGCCTTCGCGGTGCCCCGCAACATGGCGAGCTACACCGGTCGTGGACTGATCTGCGTGTAATCAGGCAGTCACGTGGAGTAGGTTCGTTGGCATGCTGAAACGGGCTGTCGTGCTTGCCGGGGTTCTCTTGCTCGTCACCGCCGGATCTTCTGCCGACAAGCAGTTCATCGTCGGCGGGACGCTGGCGAGTGTCAGCGAGGCGCCGTGGGCGGTGGTCGTGACCAACACGCAGTCCTCGCGGCCGACCGGGCTGTGGTGTGGTGGCGTCCTGCTCGCACCTGACAAGGTCCTGACCGCCGCGCACTGCATGACGAAGCCGGTCTCGACGTACGGCGCGATCCAAGGACGCGCCAACCTCAGTGACAACTCGACCGGCCGGGTGTCCGGGATCAGCAAGATCTGGATCCACCCCGGGTACAACACCAAGAACAACCGCAACGACTTCGCGATCCTCACGCTGGCCAAGCCGTTCGCGGGCGTGCCGTTGATCGCACTCGAGACGAACCCCAACGCCGATCGGCGCGGTGTCACGCTGACCGTCTACGGCTGGGGCGACACCGCGGACACCGGCCCGGACGACACCTTGCAGAAGGCCGCCGTACCCGATCTCGGCGACGACGCCTGCCTGGCGAACAAGGAGTACGTCGCCAACGGGTACGCCGCCGCGTCGAACGTCTGCGCCGGCAACGGCAGCACCGACGCCTGCCAGGGCGACTCCGGCGGTCCGCTCGTCCTGAACGGCCGCCTGCTGGCCACTGTGTCCTGGGGCAAGGGCTGCGCCGACGCCGATTTTCCCGGCGTCTACGCGGAAATCGCGCCAGTGGCTGAGACCCTGGCTCAACAGGTTCGTTAACCCGAAACATACCTGTCAGTACCGGTCTCAGGTCGTCACCGCTCGGACACAGCGGGAAAACACCATGTCTTTACCTTTCTGGTCAGCTACTTCGTTGCCCAGTGAGGAGAAGGCATGGCGCAGACCAGACGTCAGTTCCTGCAGCAGGTCGGTATCACCGGTGGAGCCGGTGTCATGTACTCCACGATGTCGGCGCTCGGCCTCACGGGCGTCGCCGAGACGCCCGCGTACGCCGCCCCGTCGCGAGTCGAACTGAACGGCCACGGCCGCAAGCACATCGTCGTCCTCGGTGCCGGCATCGCCGGGCTGACCTCTGCGTACGAACTGCTGAAGGCCGGCTACAAGGTCACCCTGCTCGAGGCTCGCACCCGTCCCGGCGGCCGAAACTGGACCGTCCGCGGCGGCACCGTGGAGACCGACCTGGCAGGCAACACCCAGCGGGCGACGTTCTCGTCCGGTCAGTACATGAACGCGGGACCGGCCCGCCTGCCGCAGCACCACGTGACCCTCGACTACTGCCGCGAGCTCGGCGTGGCGATCGAGCCGTTCATCAACCAGAACGCGGACGCCTACCTGTACCGCGAAGGCACCACAGCCCTGTCCAACAAGCCCATTCGGCACCGCACCGCCAAGGCCGACGCCTACGGCTACGTCGCCGAGATGCTCGCCAAGGCCACCGACCAGGGTGCACTCGACAGTCAGCTCACCGCCACCGACAAGGCAGCGCTGATCAGCTTCCTCAGCAGCTTCGGCGCGATCGGGAACAAGGCGGCCGGATTCGCCTACACCGGGACCGACGGCCGCCGCGGCTACACCGTCGAGCCCGGCGCCGGCCTGGAGGGCGGGACGACCGAGGCGCCGTACGCGCTGAGCGACGTGTTCGCCAGCGGGGTCGGCAACTACTTCTCGTTCGAGTTCGGCTGGGACCAGGCGATGATGATGTTCCAGCCGGTCGGCGGGATGGACCGGATCCCGTACGCGTTCGAGAAGGCGATCGGCAAGGAGAAGATCCAGTACGGCGCCGAGGTCACCGGCCTGCGCAACACCACGGAAGGCGTCGAGGTCACCTACAAAACCGGGACCCGAACCCGGGTGATCGCCGCGGACTACGCGATCTGCACACTGCCGCCGCACCTGGCCGCGAAGGTCCCGTCGAACCTGCCCACCCCGATCCTCGACGCGCTGAAGTACGCCCGCCCGACGAACGCGGGCAAGATCGGCATCGAGTACGGCCGGCGCTGGTGGGAGGAGGACCACCGGATCTACGGCGGGATCACCAACAGCAACCTCGACACGGTCAACACCTGGTACCCGTCCAGCGGCTTCCACGGCCGCCGCGGCACCGTCATCGGGTACTACAACACCGGCGCGAACGCCAACGTGTACGGCGCTCTGACACCGGCCGCGCGACTGGACCGAGCCCTGATGCAAGGCACCAAGATCCACGGCGACGTGTACGGCAAGGACGTCAAGGCGGCCTTCTCGGTCAACTGGCTGGGCACCAAGTACTCCGAAGCAGCCTGGGTCAGCTGGCCGTCCCAGACCGACGGGGTCTACGCCCGGCTGCTCGATGCCACCGGCAACATCTACTTCGCCGGCGACCACCTGTCGCACGCCATCGCCTGGCAGCACGGCGCGATGACGTCGGCCCGCGCGACTGTGACCGCTCTGCACAGCCGGGTGGTGGCGAGCCGATGAGGAAGCGTGCACTGATCGCCGGTGTCGCGGCGGTCGCGATCTCCTTCAGCGCCGGCGCCGGTACGGCGGCCGGTTGGTGGGACAAGCCGAAGCCGCCACGACCGGGCACGGTCGCTCCGGTCCTGCCGGCCGGCCAGGCCAACCCGATGATCGCCAGTGGTGTCGGCATCGGGGCCAACACACCGATCTACAAGACGAGCGGGCTCGGCCCGTCCGCCCTCAACACCGGCGCTCCGGCCGGATCGGAAGCGTCGTACGTCGACACCGTCGTCTTCCCGGGTGGGACGCTGCCGGCCGGTGTCACGATCACCGAGGCCCAGGGCATCAACGTGCTGCGGCGGATCGGCGAGAACCTGCAGGCCCAGGGTCTCTCGTACGCCGACGTGTACACGATGCGCGTCTTCCTGCAGAACCCGGCCGGCGCCGCCACCGCCGACTTCGCCGGCTGGAACCGCGCCTACCGCCAGTACTTCGCCAACACCGACCTGACCACCGGGAACTACGTCCCGGTCCCGCTCGGTACGGCGGCGCCCGCCAAGCCGTTCGTGGTCAACAAGGCCCGCCCGTCCCGCTTCGCCCTCGAGATCGAGAACCTCCCGGTCAACGGCTGGCTGGTCGAAGTCGAGGTCGACGCGGCGTACCCCGCCCAGCGCTGACCACCTCGCCGGGGCCCTGGTTCGAGCAGGGTCCCGGCGTAGGCTGGCCGATGGGGGTGGGGCGGATGCGGCACGGGATCTACTTGCCGAACCAGGGGCCGTTTGCGGATCCCGCCGTACTGGCGGAGCTCGCACGGACGGCCGAGGCGGCGGGTTGGGACGGGTTCTTCGTGTGGGACGAGTTGCTGCCGTTGCATGCCCACAGCGAAGCGGTCGCGGCCATGCTCGGCGACTCCGATGATGCAGCGGACGCGATGGTGGCGTTGGCCGCGGTGGCGGCGGCGACCGAACGGATTCGCTTCGGCCCGCTCGTCACCGCGGTGGCACGGTTGCGACCGGAAGCCTTCGCCAAACAGACCGCCACTCTGGACCGGCTGTCCGGCGGCCGGCTGATCCTCGGCGTCGGGCTCGGCCACCCGGACGACCAGTTCACCGCCTTCGGCATCGACGCGGACCTGAAGACCCGCGCCACGATGGTCGACGAGTTCCTCGACCTGGTGGCCCGCCTGTGGACCGGGGAGCGCGTCGACTTCGAGGGCAACTACTACAACTGCGTCGGCGCCGCCCTCCGCCCCACGCCGATCCAGCAGCCACGGATCCCGATCTGGATCGGCGCCGGCGGCTCCTACCGCGCACCCCGCCGCCGGGCCGCTCGCTGGGACGGGTTCGCGCCCGCCAGCGAGCAGTGGCCGACCGTGGTCATCCCGCCCGAGACGTACGCCGCGATCGCCGCCGAGCTGCAGGCCACGCGATCCGCCCGTCCCTTCGACCTGGTCCTGATCGGGAACGCCGACGCCACCGAACCAACACAGCCAAGCCTCCGGCAGTACGAGCGCCACGGCGTCAACTGGCTGCTGACCCAGGCGCTCACCGTGGCGGACGCGCAGACGCGCATCCGCCTCGGCCCGCCACCTCCAGGTCCGCCCCGCTGACGCTCAGGCCATGCGCTCGTACGCCGGAAGCGTGAGGAAGTCCGCGTAGTCGTCGGCCAGCGCCGTCTCCAGGAAGAGCTCGCGAGCCGCCTTGAAGCGGCCGGAGTCTTCGCCGAGCTTGGCGATCTCCTCGTCGGCGATCCGCTGGACCAGGTCGGTCGTGACGGTCTCGCCGGTGTCCAGGACGACGCCGTTCTGCCGCCACTGCCAGATCTGGGAGCGGGAGATCTCGGCGGTCGCGGCGTCCTCCATCAGGTCGAAGATGCCGACCGCACCGGTCCCCTCCAGCCAGGCCGCCAGATACTGGATCGCGACGCTCACGTTGTTCCGCAGCCCGGCCTCGGTTACCGCACCTGGCGTCGCGGCGACGTCGAGCAGGTCCGCGGCGGTGACGGACACGTCCTCCCGCAGCTTGCCGAGCTGGTTGGGCTCCGCACCCAGCACCGAGTCGAAGACGGTCCGGCAGGTCTCGACCATGCCGGGATGCGCGACCCACGACCCGTCGAACCCGTCACCGGCCTCGCGCCGCTTGTCCGCCTCGACCTTCGCGAACGCCTGCTCGTTCACCGCCGGGTCCTTGCTCGGGATGAACGCCGCCATCCCGCCGATCGCGTGCGCGCCGCGCTTGTGGCAGGTCCGAACCAGCAGCTCGGTGTACGCGCGCATGAACGGCACCGTCATCGTGACGCTGTTGCGGTCCGGGAGCTGGAAGTCCGTGCCCCGGGTCCGGTGCGTCTTGATCACGCTGAACATGTAGTCCCAGCGGCCCGCGTTCAGCCCGGCCGAGTGCTCCCGCAGCTCGTAGAGGATCTCCTCCATCTCGAACGCGGCCGGGTAGGTCTCGATCAGCACGGTGGCCCGGATCGTGCCGCGCGGGATCCCGAGGTACTCCTGCGCGGTCACGAACACGTCGTTCCACAGCCGCGCCTCCAGGTGCGACTCCATCTTCGGCAGGTAGAAGTACGGTCCCTGGCCGCGGTCGAGCTGCAGCTGTCCACAGGCGGCCAGGTAGAGGGCGAAGTCGACCAGCGAACCGGACACCGGCTCGCCGTCGACCACGATGTGCTTCTCCGGCAGGTGCCAGCCCCGCGGCCGGACGACGATGGTGGCAAGCTCGTCGTCCGGCTTCAGGGCGTAGCTCTTGGTGTCGGTGCTGAAGTCGATCCGTCGGGTGATCGCGTCCAGCAGGTTCAGCTGACCGCCGACCACGTTTTCCCACAGCGGGGTGTTCGCGTCCTCCTGGTCGGCCAGCCAGACCTTGGCGCCGGAGTTCAGGGCGTTGATCGTCATCTTTCGGTCGGTCGGCCCGGTGATCTCCACCCGCCGGTCCACCAGTCCGGGCGCGGCCGGGGCGACCCGCCAGTCCGGGTCGTCCCGCACGTCCTTGGTCTCCGGCAGGAACTCCAGCGACGCCCCGCCCTCGATCGCCGCCACCCGCTCCCGCCGGCGCTCGAGCAGTTCGAGCCGGCGAGCGCCGTACTCCCGGTGCAACGTCTCGATCAACCCGAGCGCACGCTCGGTGAGGATCTCGTCGTACCGCTCGTTGATCGGCCCGGTGACGTCGATTGACACAGAAGGCTCCTTAGCTGAGTACTACGACTTCGTGATCGGTGATCCGGTCTACTCCGACCGTAATCCAGCCGTCCTGCGCGGTCACCTCCGCCTCCACGCCGGCGACCAGGAAACGGGCCCGGCCGGCCGCTGCCCGCACCCGGACGGTGAACGGCCCGACCGGCGTGAGCTCCTCCAGCCGGCCCCGCCACGCCCCGCCCTGGTCGAGGTTGACCAGGTGCAGGATGTGCGCGTCGCCCTGCTGGTAGAGCTGGCAGTCGAGGACGCCGGCGCCCTCGACCTGCAGCGGGATGCCGTCGTGCCGCACCAGGTTCGCCAGCAGCCGGCCGTGGTCCGGATGATGGTGCAGCGCGTACTGCCGATCGAGGTCCGCCGCGAGGTACGTCGTCCGCTCGCCGACCACGAGCGCCGGGATGTCACTCCACGGCTCGGCCATCCACGACAGCTCCGGCGGGTAGATCGGGAACGGCCGCACGTAGGTCAGCGCCGCCCCGGTCGCCTCGACCAGCTCCAACTGTCCCCCGAACGGCAGCAGGTCCGTGTCGTCGAAGCCGTCGGCCACCGCCCGGTCTTCGATCCGCAGGTACGTGTGGGCGTCGTACGTCTCCCAGTCGACCTTGCCCGCCTCGAGCCGCTTGCCCTGATGCCGTACGCCGAGCAGTTCGGCGAGCGCGAAGTCGTCCCGCCGATCCCCCCACTCGTCGTACAGGCTCGACTCCCCGGTGACCACGAGCCGCCCGCCGCCTTCGACGTACGCCGTCAACGCCTCGCACTGCGCATCGGTGAGCACTCCGACGTTCGGCACGACCAGTACGGCGAAGCGCGAGTCGACCTCATGGGTCGGCAGGTACGGGATCCGGGCCCGGACCAGGGCGTCGACCCACCCCCGATAGGGCAACTGGCTCGTCGTCTCCGGAGCGTCCTTGCCGTGGAAGTCCACACTGCGCTGACTCCACAGCAACCCGACCGTCGCGACCGGCTCGCGGTCGACCAGGTAGGCCTCGTTCGCGGCATGCCAGCCGAACAGCGGCTCAGCCGTCGCGTACTGCCGACGGTCCTCGTGCACCGATCCGATGTGGTGCCACCACGGCTGGATCCCGCCGGCGAACCCCTCCACCGCCCACATGCGGGCCTCCGGCTCCGGCTTGCTGCCGAGGCGGAACGTCGGCGTGCCCGCGTCGTACATGGCCGTGCTCTCCGGGATCAGCGTGTCCCAGCCGAGCAGGCCGTGCAGCCGCTTGCCGCTGTCGGCGTTCGCCTGGAAGCCGGACTCCTCGTGCCGCCACTGCGAGTCCAGCATGAAGATCGGGGTGCGTTTGCAGATCTCCACGTCGTCCCGCAGTCGCTTGCTCTGCGCAACGAGCTCGCCACCGTTCATCCCGATCCACAGGCAGTCCGGGCCGCCCGCGCGCCGGGTCACCTCGTTGTTCAGGTCCCAGACCGCGAGCCGCCGCTCGTAGCTCCACCGGATCCACTGCCGGTACGCCGGATCCGCCCAGTCGACTCCCGTCGGCAAGTCCTGGCCGAAGCTGTCCCGGCAGTTCGGGCAGTAGCAGATGCTGTCCCGGCCGAGACCGCTCCAACTGTTGTCGGTGATCCCGTCCGGCGCGCTCCGCTCGACGATCTCCTCGAGGATCCCGGTCAGGAAGTCCTCGTAGTACGGCCCGGTCACGCAGGCGACGTACAGCTTCCCGGCCCGATAAGGGTTGCCGTCGGCATCGACCGCGAACCAGTCCGGATGGGCGTCGTACAGCGGCTGGTGGGCCCGGTTGGAGTCCATCCGGGCCAGCACCGTGAGGCCGTCCGCCTTGGCTAGCTCGACGATCTCGCCGTACAGGTCGCGATCGCCGAGGAACTCAGCGCGGTGCTGCAGGTCGAACTTGCTCGGGTAGTAGGCGACGATCCCGCCGGCGTTGACGATCACCCCTTGGACCTTGGTACGACGCCAGTGGTCCCGCCACCACTCGGCGTCGTACCGCACCGGGTCCTTCTCGGTGAGGTTCGTCTGCGCCCACCGCAGGGTCCGCTGGTGCCAAGGCTTCACGGCAGGCTCCGGACCGCGTCCCCCGCACCGGACAGGTTCTCCAGCAGCATCTCGGAGTACTTCCGGCTCAGTACGACGCCCTCCGCGCCACCCTCGAATGCGGCCAGCGTCGCGTCCCGGACTGACTCGCGGGTGCACTGGGTCAGGTCACCCTCGTTGTCGTCCCAGTTGATCTTGGTCCCGAGGTCGCGTGGCTGCTCCAGCCGCTGCTTCGTGACGCCGACCGGGATGTCGATGTCGATGCCGGGGTAGATCGCGCTCTGCCCGGCCACGCCCGCGACCGCACGCGCAGTCTCACGACGCACGTAGTCGGCGGTGAACCCGGTCTGCGGCAGCTTCTCGTAGTCGCCCTCGTCGAGCTGCAGCAGCTTCATCATCACCGGGTAGACATCCTCCGGATCCGCGTCGGCGAACAGCGCGCCGCAGATGCTCTTCACCCAGGTGAAGAACCGTGGCCCGGCACAGTTGTTGTAGATGACCACCTTGATGAAGTCGGAGAACTTCGCCATCTCGGTGTAGTCCTGGTCGGCCCGGTAGAACGGGCTGAACGAGATGTTGTGGTAGACGTGCCAGCCGACCTGCACCTCGGGCGAGATCGCCTTGGCGACGCCGTAGATGTCGCGGTACAGCTGCCGCTGGCTCTCGGTCCACAGCGTCTGCCAGGCGAGCGCCTCGGGGAAGTTCAGCAGGATCCGCCAGAACGTCACGAACGCGCCGTCGACCGGCCGCTCACCGGCGCCGACCCGCTGGTTCCACTCGACCAGCTCACGGAAGCCGCGCATCGCGCGCTCGACGTCGATCCCACGGTCGCGGGCGATCTGCCGGCAGTGCGGGCAGAAGCAGCCGATCTCGGGGACGTCGACAGTGCCCTGCATCAGCATGTTCAGTGGGCCCGGCCGCTCCGAGCACCACGCGAGACCGTCCAGCTGGTAGCTCTGCAGGTAGTCCTCGACGAACCCGAGGTGCCAGTTGCGGTAGTCCGGGTTGTTGAAGCACGGCCGGCGGCCGGGCCGTCCCCACGCGTCCACCTCGAGCACCTTGACGAAGTTCGGGTAGGTCCGCAGCTGGCGGGCGCCGCCGCTCTCCTCCATCCAGGCGAACGACTTCATCCCGCGCTCGCGGGCCTTCGGCACGACCTCGCCGAGCAGGTCGAACTCCGGGTTCTCCGGCGCCTTGCCGACCGCGCCGAGCACGGTGTTGCCGTAGTACTGCGGATGCGGCGTGGCGTAGTTGCCGCCGACCCAGCCGAGGTCGTACTCGGCGCCGCCGTGGTCGGGAATCGGGTGCCCGGGGATCTGGCGTCCGCCGGTGCCCCGGGTCCAGGTCGGCGTGGCCAGGAACAGCGCGTTCACCGCGCCGCGGTCGGCCAGGATGTCCAGTGTCTGGTCGACGCCTTCGTCGACGAACGAAACCGCTCCGATCTGCATGGCAACGAGCCGGTCCGGCACGGTGCTCACCCCTTCATTCCTGTCATCGTGATGCCCTGGATGAAATAGCGCTGCGCAAAGAGGAAGACGGCGATGACGGGGACCACCGACACGGTCGCCCCGCACATCAGCAGACTGATCTGGGTGAAGTACTCGCCCTGGAACTGGGCTAGCGCCACCGGCAGCGTCTGCAGGTTCTCGGAATTGATGTAGATCAGCGGACCGAACAGGTCGTTCCACGACTCGAGGAAGGTGAACACCCCGATCGCGGCCAGGGCCGGCTTGGTCTGCGGCAGCATGATCCGCCAGTAGATGCCGAACGTGGACGCCCCGTCGATCTTGCCGGCGTCCTCGAGCTCCTGCGGGATGGTCAGGAAGGACTGCCGCATCAGGAACGTCGCGAACACCGGCGTGAGCACCTTCGGCACCCACAGCGGGTACTGCGTGTCCACCCAGCCGATCTGGCGGAACACGATGTACTGCGGGATCAGGTAGGCGATGCCGGGGATGATCGAGGTGGCCAACAGCACCATGAACGCGAAGTCCCGGCCGGCGAACCGCAGCCGCGCGAACGCGTAGCCGGCCATCGACGCCACGATCAGGATGCCGACCACGTTCAGCCCGGCCAGCTTGACGCTGTTCCAGAGGAAGACCGGGATCAGCTCGAAGATCTGCCGGTAGTTCTCCCACTGCGCGTCCTTCGGCAGGAACTGCGGCGGCACCGAGAGCACCTTCGCCTCCGGCCGCAGCGACGCGCTGATCATCCAGACCAGCGGCGCCAGGAAGACCACCGCGAACAGCGACATCACGACGTACTGCGAGGTCCTGCTCACCAGCCTCATGAGTAGAACACCCACCTCTTCTGGAGCTTCCACTGCAGGAAGGTGACGGCCGCGATCACCGCGAAGAGGATCCACGCCATCGCCGAGGCGTAGCCGACCTTCCCGAAGCTGAACGCGTTCTGGTAGATGTTGAAGATGTAGACGCTGGTGGCGTGGCCGGGCCCGCCCTTGGTCATCACGTAGATCAGGCCGAACACCTGGAACGACGTGATGAACTGCGTGATCAGCAGGAACAGGAAGTGCGGGGTCAGCAACGGCAGCGTGATGAACCGCAGCCGCTGCAGCGCCCCGGCGCCGTCGATCCTCGCGGACTCGAAGTACTCGTTCGGCAGGCCCTGCAGGCCCGCGAGCAGGATGATCATCGGGTAGCCGATGCCCTGCCAGACGCTGACCATGATCACCGCCGGCATCGCCCAGGTCGAGCTCGACAGCCACTGCGGCCCGGTGATCCCGACCTGGCCGAGCAGCCCGTTGACCACGCCGTTGTCCGGCTGGAAGAACCAGAACCAGACGAACCCGATCGCGACCACGTTCGTCACGTACGGCGCGAAGTACGCCGTCCGGAAGAACGCGACCCCGCGGATCGGCCGGGCGCACAGCAGTGCCAGCACCAGGCCGATCCCGATCGTCAGCGGGATGCTCGCCAGCGTGAAGTAGATGGTGTTCTTGAACGTCTGCAGGAACAGCGGGTCGTCCCCGAACAGGTCGGCGAAGTTCTTCAGGCCCACGAACTCCGGCGCCGAGATCCCGTTCCAGTCGGTCAGCGAGGCGCCGATCGAGACCAGGATCGGGAAGAACTGGAACGCCACCACCCCGACCACGATCGGGCTGATGAACAGCCAGCCGACCAGGGTCTGCCGGCGGCGCGCCCGCCGTACCTCGGCCTCCCGGTTCGGCGCCACGACCTCGGCCACCGGCTGCCTCGTCGGTGTTGTCGTTGCCATTGGCATCAACCCTTCAAGGCGTCGTCCACCTGCGGCTTGATCTGGCTCAGCACGTCGCCGACCGGCTTCTCGCAGTTGTAGGCCTGGTCCAGCGCTGGCCGGTACAGCTCGCGGGCGCCGAGCGTGTTCTTGGTCTGGTTGGTCGCGGTCAGGTGGTTCGCGGCCTCACCGAACAGCCCGATGTGCTCGGGCATCTTGCCGCCCGGCGCCAGCTGGGCCGCGACCTTCTTGTTGATCGGCGTGAACGCGCCACCCTGCAGGAGGATCTTGCCGCCCTCCTCGCCGGCCAGGAACTTCAGCAGTTCCCACGCCTGGTCCGGGTTCTTCGCCGCCTTCGGGATGCAGAACACGATCACGCTGGCCTCGGTCTTCTGCTGCACGTCGGCCGGGGGTGGCGCGACGTCCCAGGTGAAGTCCTTGATCGTGGTCCGCATGTACGGCACGGTGCCGAAGGTCGCGAACATCATCGCGATCTTCCCCTGCGCGAACAGCTGGTTCTGCACGTTGTCCTGCTGCAGCGCGGACCACGGTGGTTGCACCTTGTCCTTGCAGGTCAGGTCGGTCGCCCACTGCAGCGCCTCGACCTCCTTGGCGCCGGGCAGCGTGAACTGGGCGCCGTCGGTGGAGTAGATGCCGGTCTCGCTGCCGTGGTTGACCGTGAACGTCTGCTCGTAGCCGGTGTCGAGGTAGACCAAAGCGCCGTACTGCTTCTTCGCCGGGTCGGTCAGCTTCCTGGCCCGGTCGGCGAAGTCTGCCCAGGTCCAGCCGTCCGGCGACCAGGTGGTCGGCGGCAGCGGCACACCGGCCTGCTTGAACAGGTCGACGTTGTAGAAGATCAGGCGCGGCTCGTAGCCGAGCACCCAGGCGGTGTGCGAGCCGTCCGGCTGCTTGGGGAACTCGAACGCCTCCTTGGCGAACGCCGCGGTGTCCACGCCGTCCTTGTCGAGGTACGGCTTCAGGTCGAGCAGCGCCCCCTGCTCGGAGAAGCCGCGGACGAAGTCGTCGTTGATCCGCATCACGTCCGGCGGGCTGCCGCCGGCCAGCAGGGTGCGCATCTTGGTGTCGTACTCCTGGGTGACGGCCGGCTGCACCGTGACCTTCGCGCCGGACGACTTCTCGTAGGCCTGGATCGCCTGCTCGAGCGGCGTGCCCTTGACCTGCTGCCAGTTGAGGAAGGTCAGGCCCTTCCCGTCCCCGCCACCACCTGCGTTGCCGTTGCCACCACAGCCGGCCAGCATGCCGCCGGCCGCGAGTCCCGTCAGTCCGGCGAGAAACCTGCGGCGGCTCAGGTTGGAGTGGAATGTCTGCACCGGAATCTCCCATCCGCGAGGGATGAATACGTATACAATGAATACGTATACAGACCGTCTCGCGCGTGGTCAACGGCGAACGGCGACACTCTTCAGTAGGGTTTCGGATTCTGAGGACGAGGGGAGGGCGGATCATGACGCGACCACCGACGAGCCGTGATCTGGCACGCCTGGCCGGGGTCTCACAGGCCACGGTCTCGCGGGTGCTGACGAACAACCCGAAGGTCAACGCGGAGACGCGGGCCCGGGTGCTGCGGGTGCTGGAGGAGGCGAACTACACGCCGAACGCGCTGGCCCGGGCGATGAAGACCGGCCGGACCGACACCATCGGCGTGTTCATGACCCGGGTGACCAGCCCGTTCCACGCCGAGCTGCTGGACGAGATCGGCCGGGTGCTGAGCGCGCTCGGGTTGCACATGATCCTGTGGAACATCGAGCACGACCCGGAGGAGTCGGTCGGCAAGGTGCTCCAGCAGCGCCTGGTCGACGGGTTCCTGCTGACATCGGCGACGTACGACTCTTCCTTGCACACGATGGCGGTCGAGTCCGGCACACCGACCGTGCTGCTGCACCGCGGGATCGACGGCCTCGACTGCGACCAGGTGGTCGGCGACAACTGGCAGGGGGCGTACGACGCCGGCCGTTATCTGGTCGAGTCCGGCCACACCGACATCGGCCTGGTCACGCTGACGCACACCGGGAACACCTCCCGGGACCGCGACCTCGGCTTCCGCGCCGCGCTCGCCGACGCCGGGGTCAAGATCAAACCCAGCAACGTCGTGTCGGTCGGCGTACCGCATGCGGACGGTCATGCCGCGGCGCAGAAGCTGCTGTCGCGGAAGAAGCCGCCGACCGCGATCTACACCGTCACCGACCTGCTCGCCTTCGGCATCCTGGACGGCGCTCGCGCGCTCGGCGTCCGGGTGCCGGACGACGTCTGGGTGATCGGCTTCGACAACACGTCACTGGCCGCGTGGGAGGCGTTCGACCTCACGTCGGTCTCGCAACCGATCCACGCGATCGTGGAGAAGGGCATCGACCTGCTCCGCCGCCGCATCGAGGATCCCGAGCGGCCGACGGAGATCATCACCTTGCCGTGCCCGCTGGTGGTTCGGGGGTCAACCGGTGGGCGCTAGCCTCGGGAGGACGTCCTGGAGCAGTGCCGCGTGATCCTCGGGCTTGGACAGGCCCAGCTTCATCGTGTTGACGGCCAGGTGGGTGGCGCCTAGTGTCGCGTAAACGATGTTCTTTGACCGGGTTTGCAGTGGTCGAGTAGGTCGTCGGCGGTTTTGGTCCAGATGAAGGGTTGGCAGCGGTCGT